>NZ_JNWJ01000037.1:0-81490 GCF_000716805.1 Streptomyces yerevanensis
AAGTACGTCCAGTACGAGGGCTTGCACCCGGCACGCCGAGAGCACGCACCGCGGTGACACAGCCGCTCCGCGGCGGGCGCTCCTTGACGGGCGAACGTTACCTGCCGGGGCACTAGGTGGTGAGTCGGCTGAACAGGAAACCGGCCATGGCACGGACTCCAATACCGAGGGCCCGCTCGTCCGCGCCGAAGTCCCGGGCGTGCGGTGTCCCGTTGAGGTCGGCTTCCGGGTTTGCGACGCCGAGAAAGAACATCGCTCCGGGGACGTCCCGCAGGAAGAGTGCGAAGTCCTCGCCGTTGAAGGGGAACGCCGCGTGGAGCACCGTGACGGCGTCGTCGCTCCGGGCTCTACGAACCTGGCCAACGGCAGCCGTCATCTGACCAACGGCTCAGCAAGGAGAACGACGCGATCGGCCTCAGCGTCGAAGCCGAGCACCGGATGGCCATGGCCTCCCTCCGGATCCATCAACACCGGCTTGCCCAGGCTCCGCCCGATCTCCCGCAAGAAGGCGCAGAACGCATCGAGCCGCTCCTGGCCCTGCAACTCCCGCAGATCGACGTCGAAGTCGACCTCATCCATGTCAAGAAAACGGAAGATCGCCAGCACACCAACCGTGGGCCAAACCCGCAGCTCCGGACACTCGGCGTGAGCCGGGCGAGACAGCACGGCCTCCGCCCGAGGCACCGGCAGCACCGTCTCGCCTTCGGAGTACTGACACGTCCAACCCCTCGCCTCGACAAGATCGAGGACTACCTGCCAGTCCTCCACCGAGGCATCCGGAACGCGCACATCCGGCAGCGCCCCCATCAGATCAGGGTCGAAGAAACTCTTCACGTCATCCCACAGCAGATCAGGCACACCACCATGTTCCCCGGCTCCCCACCCCAACGGTTCTGATCGGAGCGCACATGGTTCACGGGAACGACGAGAATCACGGAAGCGCGAGCACCAGACGACGAGGGATTTGCGGGTGGGGTGCTGACGTGGGTGATGCAGCGGCGCATCGTCCTGGCCGAGCGTGTGGAGCAACCGCGCAAGGAACTGGCGGGGGCGGAGAGGCCGAGGTGGCCCAGCTGAATGCCGCTGGAGTGATGATCGGCCAGTTCATCGAGGAGCCGAGCGTGCCGGCAAGACGGACGATGCCGGGAGGGACGCGGCGTGCGGGCACGCTCAGCACCAGTCGCTGTCGTCCCGGTCCGCGACGATCTCGACCTGCAGGGACCCGTCGGTCGGCCCCTCCACCGTCAGATACGCGGTCGTCCCGTCTATCCGCTTGGCGAAGCAGTCTTTCGTCCGGACCCGCCACCCCTCCGCCAGCGCGGCTTTCCGATAGTGCGCGAGGACGCTCTCCCGAGGCTCTCCGTAGGCATAGGACGTCCCGGCGACCACGAACAGATCGTCGTCATCGCACCCCTGATACGGCTCTCCCTCTCCGGCCCCCTCCGGCCGTGCGCCCAGCACGGATTCCCCCGCCAGGACCTCCCCGAGCCTGTCCTCCTCGGCCCGGCACCCGTACTCAAACAGGAAGTACCCCAGCGGCGACCCCACCACAACGAAGGCCGCGGTGCCCAACCCCACTGCGGCCAGCAGCCCGACCAGCGATGTCCCCACCCTGTGTATGCGCATGCCGCGGGACGCTAGCGCACAGGCGGCCGCCGGGGGCGCTTCTGCTCGCGCTGTTCAGGCCGACTCTCTGAGTTGCTGACGCGATCGCTCCCCCGTCAGCCCCGCTCCCCCACCGCTTCTGCCACGCCCACGATGAAGCTCCCGCCCACCAGCCGCACATCCGCCGACCACCCCAACCCCGCGAGATCACCCGTCAGCGTCTCGGGGTCATGGAAGACCTTCACGATGCGATGCCGGCTGCCGTCGTCGAGTTGGCGCACCACCGTGGACGCGGACTGCGGTGCGAGGAATTCCTCGCGCCAGGCCTCGGACGGGCCCTCGTCGATGAAGATCGCCTTGCCCTGTGGGGTGAGTGCCTCGCGGACCGTGTTCCAGAAGGCGGGCAGTCGTGACGGTGGGACGTGGGAGAGCCAGAAGGCGAAGAAGACCGTGTCGTAGCGGCGGGACGGGTGCCAGGTGAAGACGTCGGCCTGGGTGAACAGGACGTTGGGGGATGTGACGCGGGCGCATGCGATGTCCAGTGTCTCCGCTGCCGCGTCGAGCGCGGTCACCGAGTGGGCGCGTGCGGCGAGTGCGGCGGTCCACTGGCCCGTTCCGCAGGCCAGCTCCAACACGTCCCCGGTGATGGGGAGTTCGTCGGTCACGGCCAGCAGGTTCCGTAGGTCCTCGCGTTCGGCATAGCCCCGGTCGTACTCGGGCGCTCTGGCCCGGTAGTAGGCCTGCTGCTCCGCCAGAAGGGCGTCGTCCGGAAGGCCATGGTCCACAAGCGCTTCGTCCTCGCCAGCCATGGGCCGACCCTAGCCGTACAGCCCCACGTAACGACTTTGTTGCCTGGCGGTGGCTGGTATTGACGCCTCTGTGGCCGAAGGCCTACCTTCCACAACCAATAGGAAAGTTTCCTAACAGTGATCGGGTAGAGCCCAGCGAGGTCCCGCATGGACGCCCGCACGTGATCACTGAAAAGCTGGCCGACGGAAGGGCAGGTGACGACAGCGATGGCAGGATCCGCCGGTACCCCGGGCACCCCGCGCGTCCTGCGCGCCATGAACGACCGGGCCGCTCTCGATCTGCTGCTGGAGCACGGGACGCTGTCGCGGACCAGGATCGGCAACCTCACCGGCCTCTCCAAGCCGACTGCCTCGCAGCTCCTCGCCCGGCTGGAAGCCGCCGGTCTCGTCGTCGTGACCGGCACCAGTGAGGGGCGGCCGGGGCCCAACGCCCAGCTGTACGCGGTGAACCCCGCCGCCGCGCGGGTCGCGGGCCTCGACGTCACCCCGACCGGTATCCGTGCCGCGATCGCCGACATCACCGGCAAGACCGTCGGACGGTTCGAACTGCCGACGCCCGGCCGCAGCGCACAGGGCGCCATCGACCGCGTACTGCTGGCCCTCGACGGCGCGGTCAAGGACGCCGGGCTGCACCGGGCCGATGTGCACCGGGTCGTGATCGGTACGCAGGGCGCCTTCGACCCCGCCACCGGCAACCTGCGTTACGCCAGCCATCTGCACGGCTGGCACTCACCCCGATTGCTGGAGGACATGGCCGCCGCGCTCGGCCCCATCCCCTTCGAAGTGGAGAACGACGTCAACCTCGCCGCCATCGCCGAACAGCGCATCGGCGAAGCGCGCGGCTGCGAGAACTTCACCCTGCTCTGGGGGGAACGGGGCTTCGGCGCCGCGGTCGTGATCGGCGGCCGGCTGCACCGGGGCGCCACCGGAGGCGCCGGCGAAGTCGCCTTCCTCCCGTTGCCGGGAGCCCCGCTCGTACGCAATGTCGCCCGCAGCAACTCCGGCGGCTTCGAGGAACTGGCCGGTCGCCGGACCGTGTTGCGCCTGGCCCGCGAACACGGGCTGACGGCCCCACCGGGCAGCGGCGGCGGCACCCTCACCGAGAAGGCCGCCGCGGTGGTCGCCGAAGCGGCTCGTACGGCCGAGACCCCCGGACCGGGGCAGGCCGTGCTCGCAGAGTTCGCCACCCGGCTCGCCACCGGACTCGCCGCGGTCGTCGCGGTGATCGACCCCGAACTGATCATCCTGGCCGGCGGCGTGATCACCGCCGGCGGCGAACCCCTGCGCTCCCTCGTCCAGTCCGAGCTCGCCGAACTGGCCGTTCCCCGCCCCGCCATCCGCCTCAGTACGACACCCGACAGCCCCGTACTGACCGGCGCCCTGCAGTCCGCCCTCGCGGCCACCCGCGACGAGGTCTTCGACACCACGGGTCGCACCCCCTGACCCGTACCACCTGATCCACCATCTCCTGGTCCGTACGGCCGGACCGTACCGCCTGATCCGCGGGCCCCTCGGCCCGCCCCGTCCCTCCCCGCGCACGCCCAATTCCCTTCGCACGCCCAAAAGTTCCCCGCGCACGCCCCAAGGAGTTCCGTCATGCCCAGAATCACCCCCGTACGTCTCGCCGTCGCGGCCACCGCGATCGCCCTGACCGCCACGGCCTGCACCGGTTCCAGCACGTCCGGCGCGACCGACGACGCGAGCAAGCCGTCCACCATCACCTTCTGGCACCCCTGGAGCGCGCCCACCGAGGTCAAGGCGATCGAGGCGAACGTCGCGGCCTTCGAGAAGGCGCACCCCAACATCAACGTCAAGGTCGTCGGCAACGTCGACGCCGACAAAGTCAACCAGGCGCTGCGCGCGGGCGGTTCGAACGCACCGGACGTGGTGGCGTCCCCGGAGACGAGCAACGTCGGCAAGTTCTGTTCGTCGGGTGTCTTCGCCGACCTCGATCCCTTCCTGGAGAAGTCGAAGATCGACACCGCGAAGACCTTCCCCAAGCCGATGCTGGACTACACCCAGTTCGAGGGGACGCGCTGCGCACTGCCGCTGCTGGGCGATGCGTACGGGCTCTACTACAACAAGACGATGTTCGAAGAGGCGGGCATCACGTCTCCGCCCAAGACGCTCTCCGAGTTCAAGGCCGCCGCGGTCAAGCTGACCAAGAGCAAGGGCGGCAGCTACTCGCAGCTCGGCTTCATGCCGAACTTCCACGGCTACGAGGTCACCGTCCCGCACCTCGCGGCGCAGTGGAGCCCGGAGTACTTCACCGCCGACGGCAAGTCGAACGTCGCCAAGGACCCGGCGTTCAAGGAGCTGCTGACCTGGCAGCAGGACATGGTCAAGTCGCTCGGCGGCTTCCAGAAGCTGGAGAAGTACCGCTCCACCTT
Organism: Streptomyces yerevanensis; assembly: GCF_000716805.1. NCBI lineage: Bacteria > Bacillati > Actinomycetota > Actinomycetes > Kitasatosporales > Streptomycetaceae > Streptomyces > Streptomyces yerevanensis. Next base: position 4,805 of record NZ_JNWJ01000037.1, read on the forward strand.
CGGTGACGAGTGGTCGGCCCAGAACCCGCTGCACACCGGGCAGATCGCCATGAACATCGACGGTGAGTGGCGCGGCGGCATGATGAAGGACGCGGGCGTCGACTTCGAGGTGGGGGTCGCGCCGTTCCCGGTCCCGGACGACCAGGCGGACACATACGGCAAGGGCTTCCTGACCGGCACGATCATCGGCCTCGCCAGCACCAGCAGCAAGCAGAACGCCGCCTGGGAGCTGGTGAAGTACATGACCACGAACACCGACGCGGTCGTCTCCTTCGCCAACGCCATCAACAACGTCCCCTCGACCTTCGAGGCGCTGAAGTCCCCGAAGCTCGAGAACGACGCGACGATGCAGGCCTTCGTCAAGATCGCCGAAAACCCGAACAGCAACACCGCGCCCGCCGCGGTCAACGGCAGCGCGTACCAGGAGACCCTGCAGAACTTCGCGTACGACTACGAGTCCGGCAAGGAGAAGGGCCTGGACGCGGGGCTTGCGAAGGTCGCGAAGCAGATCGACACCGACATCGCCAAGGCGAAGTAGCAGCCCGATGACGATCCTTCACGGCCACTCGGCGGCGCTGCGTACCAAGCGCCGCCGGGAGGGGCTGCGCACGCTGGCGTTCCTCTCCCCCTGGCTCATCGGTTTCAGCGTCTTCTTCGTCTATCCGCTGCTGTCGACCGTCTACTTCTCCTTCATGAAGTACGACGGCTTCAAGCCGCCCACCTTCAACGGGCTCACCAACTGGACCTACGTCTTCAGCCAATATCCCTTCTTCTGGGCCGCGATGCGCAACACCCTGTGGCTCGTGGTGGTCATGGTGGCGGCCCGGGTGGTGTTCGGGCTCGGCGTCGGGCTGCTGATCACGAAGATCAAGACGGGTGCGGGTGTGTTCCGTACCTTCTTCTACCTCCCGTATCTCGCACCGCCCGTCGCCGCGACCCTGGCCTTCGCCTTTCTGCTCAACCCCGGCACCGGCCCGGTCAACCAGGTGCTCGGTGATCTGGGCCTGCCGCAGCCGGGCTGGTTCAACGACCCGACCTGGTCCAAGCCGGCCCTGACGCTGCTCGCGCTGTGGGGCATCGGCGACCTCATGGTCATCTTCATGGCGGCGCTGCTCGATGTGCCCAAGGAGCAGTACGAGGCCGCCGAGCTGGACGGCGCGGGCTCCTGGAAGCGCTTCCGCTACGTCACTCTGCCGAACATCTCGCCCATCGTGCTGTTCGCCGTGGTCACCGGCGTGATCCAGACGATGCAGTACTACACGCAGCCGCTCATCGCCGGTAAGACGGCCAGCGGTGTCATCGGCGCCGGAGCCGGCCAGATCTACGAGCCCGGCTACCCGGGGAAATCCACGCTGACCCTGCCCCAGCTCATCTACAGCCTGGGCTTCCAGCGCTTCGACACCGGCTCCGCCTGCGTGGTCGCCCTTGTGCTGTTCGCTCTGTCCATGGCGTTCACCGCGCTGCTGATGCGCCGCCGCGGCGGCCTGATCACGGTGGAGGACTGATCTCCATGACCCACACCGTCACCACCCGCCCATCTGTCCCCACCAAACCCGTCGGCCCGCTCGGCACGGCCGGCCGGAGCCCCGCGGCCCGTACCGCCCGGCGCAAGGCGCTGCTGCACTGGATCGCCGTGCACTGCCTGGGCATCGCCGCCGCGCTGTTCTTCGTCATGCCGTTCGTGTTCATCCTGCTCACGTCCCTGATGGACGATCGGCAGGCGCTGACCAGCGCCCTGTGGCCGAGGTCCTGGAACTGGGACAACTACGCGAACGTCTGGAACGCTCCCGGCTTTCTGACCTGGTGGCGCAACACCCTGATGTACGCGGGCCTGGGCACCCTCTTCACCGTCATCTCCAGCCTTCCGGTGGCGTACGCCCTGGCGAAGTTCCGCTTCCGCGGCCGGCGGATCGCGACGATGCTCGTCATCTCCGCGATGATGCTGCCGCCGCAGGTGATCATCGTGCCGATGTACCTGTTCTGGGCCAAGCAGATGCACATGACCGGCTCGCTGTGGCCGCTGATCATCCCGATGGCTTTCGGCGACGCCTTCAGCATCTTCCTGCTGCGCCAGTTCCTGCTGACCATTCCGAACGAGTACCTGGACGCGGCGAAGGTCGACGGCTGCGGTGAGCTGCGCACGCTGCTGCGGATCGTCGTGCCGCTGGCCAAACCGGGGATCGCGGCCGTCGCGCTGTTCCAGTTCTTCTACTGCTGGAACGACTACTTCGGCCCGCAGATCTACGCGAGCGACAATCCGGCGGCCTGGACGCTCAGTTACGGACTTGAGTCGTTCAAGGACAACCACCATACGAACTGGAATCTGACCATGGCCGCGACCCTGCTGGTCATGGCCCCCGTGATCATCGTGTTCTTCTTCGCGCAGAAGGCGTTCATCGAGGGTGTCACGCTGACCGGAGTGAAGGGCTGACTGAGCGTGAAACTGGCAGTAGTGGGCGGAGGTTCGACCTACACCCCCGAACTCATCGACGGCTTCGCCCGGTTGAGGGACACCCTGCCCGTCGAGGAGCTGGTGCTCGTCGACCCGGCGGCCGAACGTCTTGAGCTGGTCGGCGGCTTGGCGCGGCGCATCTTCGCCCGGCAGGGGCACGGCGGGAGCATCGTCACGACCTCCGACCTGGACGCGGGCATCGACGGCGCCGACGCGGTCCTGCTGCAACTGCGCGTCGGCGGACAGGCCGCGCGTGAGCAGGACGAGACCTGGCCCCTGGAGTGCGGCTGTGTCGGCCAGGAGACGACCGGTGCGGGCGGTCTCGCGAAGGCGCTGCGTACGGTGCCGGTGGTGCTGGACATCGCGGAGCGCGTACGGCGGACGAATCCGGGTGCCTGGATCATCGACTTCACCAATCCGGTCGGCATCGTGACCCGCGCCCTGCTGGAAGCCGGTCACAAAGCGGTCGGGCTGTGCAATGTGGCGATCGGTTTCCAGCGGAAGTTCGCCGGGCTGCTCGGCGTCGCGCCCGTCGACATCCACCTCGATCACGTCGGGCTCAACCACCTCACCTGGGAGACGGGTGTACGACTCGGGGGGCCCGAGGGCGAGAACGTCCTGCCGAAGCTGCTGGCCGAGCACGGCGAGGCCATCGCCGCCGATCTGCGCCTGCCCCGCGACGTCCTCGACCGCCTCGGCGTCGTCCCCTCCTACTACCTGCGCTACTTCTACGCGCACGACGAGGTCGTACGGGAGCAGCGTACGAAGCCGTCGCGGGCCGCCGAAGTGGCGGAGATGGAGCGGCAGTTGCTGAAGATGTACGGCGACCCGGAGCTTGCCGAGAAGCCTGCCCTGCTCGGCAAGCGGGGCGGGGCGTACTACTCGGAGGCGGCCGTGGACCTCGCGGCCTCGCTGCTCGGTGGTGGGGTGGGAAGTCCGTACCAGGTCGTGAACACGTACAACAAGGGGACGCTGCCCTTCCTGCCGGACGACGCCGTCATCGAAGTGCAGGCGGCTGTCGGATCCAGCGGGGCCACTCCGCTGCCGGTGCCGTCGGTGGATCCGCTGTACGTGGGCCTGATGGCGAACGTCACCGCGTACGAGGACCTGGCGCTTCGGGCCGCGCTGCACGGTGGCCGCGAGCGGGTGTTCCGTGCGCTGCTCGCGCATCCCCTGGTGGGCCAGTACGCGTACGCCGACGCCCTCACCGACCGGTTGCTCGCGCACAACCGGGAGCACCTCGCGTGGGCGTGAGAGCGGGTGTTCTCGCCATCGACGCCGGGAACAGCAAGACCGACGTGGCCGTCGTCGCGCGGGACGGGCGGGTGCTCGCCGAGGCGCGCGCGGGCGGTTTCCGGCCGCCCGTGGTCGGGGTGCGGCAGGCGATGGACACCCTGTCCGAGGCCGTCGACCGGGCCTTCTCCGAGGCGGGGGTCACGGCCGTGGACCACGTGTCCGCGTGTCTTGCCAACGCCGATCTGCCTGTCGAGGAGGAGCAGTTGGCCGCCGCGCTGCACGCGCGCGCGTGGGGCACGAGTGTCGAGGTGCGCAACGACACTTTCGCGATCCTGCGCGCCGGGGTCGCCGAGCCGCGCGGAGTGGCGGTGGTGTGCGGCGCGGGCATCAACTGCGTCGGCATGCGGCCCGACGGACGCATCGCCCGCTTTCCCGCCATCGGCCGCCTCTCCGGTGACTGGGGCGGCGGCGGGGGCCTCGCCGAGGAGGCCATCTGGCATGCGGCGCGCGCCGAGGACGGCCGGGGCGGCCCGACCGTGCTGGCCCGCGCCCTGCCCGCCCACTTCGGCCTCGACTCCATGTACGCGCTGATCGAGGCCTTTCACCTCGGGCATCTGAGGCACGAGCGGCGTCACGAGCTGACTCCGGTCCTGTTCGCCACGGCGGCGGCCGGCGACCCGGTGGCCCGCGCGCTGGTCGACCGGCTCGCGGAGGAGGTGGCGGTCATGGCGAGCGTCGCCCTGTCCCGTCTGGAACTGCTCGACGAGGAGGCCCCCGTACTTCTCGGCGGCGGCATCCTGGCGGCCCGGCACCCCCAACTCGACGACCGGACAAGGGAACTGCTGGCCGAACGCGCCCCCAAGGCCGTACCCCGGGTGGTCACCGCGAGCCCCGTCCTGGGCGCCGCGCTGCTCGGCCTCGATCACCTAGGGGTGTCCGACGAGGTGCACGCGCGCGTGCGGGCGCATTACGAGGGCGGGCGCAGGGAACCGTAGGGTCCTGGATCGCGTATTCATGGTTGCGCTGCGGTACGAATTGCACTGCGATACGAACAAGATCCAGTCTGGGGCTGTGCGATGTCAGTCCTGGCGGGGATACTTGCGGCCGTGCACCTCTTCCCGTGCGTCCTGACGTGCGGGCGGACGTGACGGAGGGATGACCATGGGGGAGGTCAAGTGACATACACGCCGAACGGCGGCTCGGCGCCACCTGGCGCGGGACCGCCCACGATGCCCGCCATGCCGCCGCAGCCAGGTCCACCGGTCGCGGTGCCACCGGCCGCACCCGCCGCGCAGCCCGGCCCTGCCGTGCCCGGCGGGCCCGACCCGACGCCCCCGCGCCGTACGGCCTGGGCGGAAGGCGTCGACCAACTGCGTGCCGCGGCGACGACGGAGCCGGGGCGGCTGCGCATCATCGGTGCCGCGCTGGCCCTGCTCCTCGTGGCGTTCGGCTCGATGACCGCCTGGCAGATGACGGAGCGGTCGGACGCCGCCGACAACGTACTGAACAGCAGCCAGCCGCTGAGCGCCGACGCCGCGCTCATCTACCGCTCGCTCGCCACCGCCAACACCGCGGCCTCCAGCGGCTTCCTCGCGGGCGGCCAGGAGACCACCGAGTCCCGCCAGGAGTACGAGCAGGGCATCAACACGGCCGCGGACAGGCTGATCAACGCGGCGGCCAACTCCGAGCCGGGCTCCAAGTCGGAGGAGACCATCACACGGCTGAACAAGCGGCTGCCCGAGTACAAGGGCCTCGTCGAGCGCGCCCGGTCCAACAACCGGCAGGGCTACCCTCTCGGCGGCGCCTACCTGCGCTACGCCAACGCGAAGATGCAGGTCATGCTCAAGGACGCCGAGGATCTCTACAAGATGGAGAACCAGCGGCTGCGTTCCGACTACGACGCCGCGACGCCCTACCCGTGGATAGCGATCGGCGCCGGCGTCCTCGCGATCGGCGGCCTGGTCTGGGCCCAGCGGCGCAACTTCCACCGTACGAACCGGGTACTGAACCACGGCCTGGTCACCGCGACCGCCGCCTCCACGGTGGTGCTGCTCTGGCTGGTGGTCGGCCACAGCCTCGCCAGGGCAGGGCTGAACGACTCGTACGACCACGGGGTACGTTCGCTGAACGTGCTGAACGACGCCCGTATCGCCTCCCTCAAGGCCCGCGGCAACGAGACCCTGACGCTGGTCAGCCGGGGCGCCGAGACCAAGAAGGTCGACGGCGAGGTCGTGGACGCGTACGACAACGACTACAAAGCGCAGATGAAGGACCTCTCCGCCAAGCTGGCTGCCGCCGAGAACCTCGCCGACGACAGTGCGGGCGAGTCCCCGGTGAAGGGCGCGACGGCCAATATGCAGGTCTGGCAGGACCGGCACAAGGTCGCCCGCAAGGCTGACGACTCGGGCGACTACCAGGGCGCGCTGGACAAGGTGATCGGCTCCAATGACAAGGAGCCGACGGGCCAGTGCTTCGTCAACGTGGACAAGGATCTCGACAAGGCGCTCAAGCATGAGCAGGGCGAGTTCGAGGTGGCGGCCGCGGACGGCAAGGGCGCGATGACGGGGCTTCCGGTGGGCGCCGCGGTGCTCGCGGTGCTGGGCGCCTCGGGTGCGGTGCTCGGTATCGGGCGCCGGCTGTCGGAGTACCGGTGAGAGGGGGCATGACGATGAAGGCACGACGTGTACGGGCCGCTCTGAAGGGCTGGGGCGGCGTCGGCGCGATGGCGGTCGTCCTGGCCCTGACGGCGGTCTTCGCGCTGGTGCTGCCGCTGACGCAGTCCCGAGGGGACGGCAGCACGGGCATCGGCGGCCAGGGTGTGGCCAGCGGCACGCAGACCAAGGCCGAGGAGTGCACCGACCCGCAGGACCAGAGCCTTGCGCCGTCCGGCGACGAGAACGGCGAGACGATCCAGAAGATCCGGGACCGCGGCCAGCTGGTGGTGGGCGTCGACCAGAACAGCTACCGCTGGGGCTACCGCGATCCGAACAGCGACCTGGAGACCAGCGAGCTGGAGGGCTTCGACATCGATCTCGCGCACGCGATAGCGGGCGAGATCCTCGGCGACCGGAGCGCGATCCGGTTCCGCGCCATCCCCACCAACGAGCGGATCCCGGCGATTGAGGACGGCCGCGTCGACATGGTGGTCCGCACGATGACGATCTCCTGCGACCGGCTGAAGGACGTCGCCTTCTCCTCGCCCTACTTCGAGACCGGCCAGCAGGTCCTGGCCCCGAAGACCTCGGACATCAAGGGGTACGACGCGACCCTGGCGAACAAGAAGATCTGCACGGCGGCGACTTCCACCGCCTGGGAGACCCTGGTCGCGGACAAGAAGTCCGGCAAGCTGGTCGCCTCCGCCGACATCAGGACCACCGTGCCCAACCAGCTCGACTGCCTGGTGAGGCTCCAGCTCGGTGAGGTCGACGCCGTGGTGACCGACGGCGCGCTCGCCGCGAGCCAGGCAGCGCAGGACCCGACGGTCGAACTCAAGGGGGAGCCGTTCACGACCGAGTACTACGGAGTGGCGATGAACAAAGACGCCGAGGACCTGGTGCGCCGGGTCAACCAAGTACTGGTGGACTACCGCGAGAACGGCTGGCAGCAGTCGTACGACAAGTGGCTCAAGCCGACCATCAAGAAACCGGCGGGACCACCGCCCGTCAAGTACCAGTAGCCGGAGCCGGGTTCCGGCGGCCAAGCTGATACCACCAACCTGATACCACTGGAGAGTTGCCCGGAGCGCGGGGGAACGCGCACAGGGAACGACTGAGAGCGAGAGGTGATCGATGGGCGTCACGGGACCCTCCGGGCCGGTAATGGACCGGGACGAGGTGGACCGTGCGCTGGCGCGGCTCGGCGCGGAGCACGAGGCCATCGAGACCTCGCTCCTCGCCCTGCAGGACCACGCGGGCCGCAGACTCCTCGAAGGCGCCGAGCTCACGGGGACGACCCGGGAGCGCTGGACGGCCGCCGAGGCGTCGATCTCGCTCCTGTGGACGTACTTCGACGCGTACGCGGACGCCCTGCGCTCCGCGCGTGACGTGCGCTCCCGCAGGCGCTGGCCGAACCGCGACGACCTCGTGGAGCTGACGGAGCTGCTGCGCGGCGAGAGCGTCACGGTGGCGGGCAGCGCCGCCGCGACCGCCTCCGCACCCACGATGGCCGGCACGGGGAAGCTCAGCGAGCGCTTCACCCTGGTCGAACTCGTGGAGCGTATGAACGAGTTGTACGCGCAGTCCCTCGACATGGTCGTCGCCGCCGACGCCGTCTGGTCGGCGCTGCCCGCGCGGATCGACCTGCTGGCCGCGGAGCTGCAGCGCACCCGCCAGCTCGCGCACTCCGTGGGCGTACGCCCCGGGGAGCACCCGGCGGGCGACGACCTGGAGCGGATCACGCGCACGCTGACGTCGCTGCGTGAGCAGGTGGTGTCCGATCCGCTGGCGTTCTGGCTGCCCACACAGGGCAGTTCGGCGCCGGGCGGCGGGCGGCCCGACACCACGCGTTACGACCGCGAGGCGCGCGCGCTGGAGGATGTGCGCCGCGAGATCGACGCGGTGCTGAGCGTGCGGCAGGACGCGGAGGCGCGGCTGGTGAAGCTGCGGGACACGCTCTCGCGCGCGGACCGCACCCTTGCCGAGGCGCGCTCCGCGCGCGGTGAGGTGCTGGCGAAGATCGCCGCATCGGAGGTGCCCGCGGTCAGCGGCCCGCCGACCGCGCTGCAGGAGCAGCTGGCGACGGCCGCCGAGTACCGCAGACACGCGCAGTGGCACCGCCTCTCGCCGCTCCTTGAGGCCCTGGAGCAGAGGGCCGAGGACGAACTCCTGCGCGCACGCGAGTCGTTGACGGCCGTCACCGCGCCGCTCGCGGTCCGCGCGGAGCTGCGCGGCCGGCTCGACGCGTACAAGGCGAAGGTCGCCCGGCACGGCTTCGCCGAGGACCCGCTGCTCGTGGAGCGCTATGACGCGGCGCGCCGCATGCTGTGGAGCGCGCCCTGCGATCTGCGCGTGGCGGAACAGGCGGTGCTGCGCTACCAGCACGCGGCCGCCGACTTGCTGGTGCCCAAGGTCCCCGGCCAGGCCGGCCACGGGGGACCACAGGACCGGAGGGGGGACTCATGAGCGAAGAGAACGCGGGCGAGCGGAAGCAGTGCCAGCGCCCCGGTTGCACGGGGGCGTACGAGGACGTGGGCGGCGGCGAGTTGTACTGCGACACCTGCGGTCTGGCGCCGGTCGTCTCCTCGAGCGGCATGGTCGGCTCACCGCCGACCGGGATCACGGCGGGCGGGAAGGGCTCGCGCGGCTCCGGCCGCGGCAGTGCCAGCTCGCGCTCCAGTTCCCGGTCGTCGTCGCGCTCGGCACGCTCCTCGCAGTCCCGGCGCTCGGTGTCGGGGCGTCTGTCGCGCTCGTTGTCGGGACGGACGTCGGGCCGTTCGGTGTCGGTGCGCAGCTCCGGTTCGACGGCCGGATCCTCCGGCCGCGGCCGGCTGGGCGTCGGCCTCGTCCAGGTCCCGGACGTGCCGCGCCCCGATCCGCGCGCGATGGTCCAGGAGAACCCCGAGGTGCCCGAGCGCAAGCGGTTCTGCTCGCGCTCCGACTGCGGGGCGCCGGTGGGACGTTCGCGGGGTGAGAGGCCGGGGCGTACGGAGGGTTTCTGCACCAAGTGCGGCCACCCGTACTCGTTCGTGCCGAAGCTGGGCGCGGGCGACGTCGTGCACGGCCAGTACGAGGTGGTCGGCTGCCTCGCGCACGGCGGGCTCGGCTGGGTCTACCTCGCCGTGGACCGCGCGGTGTCCGACCGCTGGGTGGTACTCAAGGGCCTGCTCGACACGGGCGACCAGGACGCGATGGCCGCCGCGATATCGGAGCGTCGCTTCCTCGCCGAGATCGAGCACTCCAACATCGTGCGGATCTACAACTTCGTCGAGCACCTCGACCAGCGCACGGGCTCCCTCGACGGCTACATCGTCATGGAGTACGTCGGCGGCAAGTCCCTCAAGGAGATCGCCAACGAGCGTCGTACGCCCGCCGGGAAGCGTGACCCGCTGCCGGTGGAGCAGGCCTGCGCGTACGGCATCGAGGCGCTCGAGGCACTCGGGCATCTGCACAGCCGCAACCTGCTGTACTGCGACTTCAAGGTCGACAACGCGATCCAGACCGAGGACCAGCTCAAGCTGATCGACATGGGCGCGGTGCGCAGGATGGACGACGACGAGTCGGCCATCTACGGCACGGTCGGCTACCAGGCGCCGGAGGTCGCCGAGCTCGGCCCGTCGGTCGCCTCCGACCTCTACACCGTCGCCCGTACGCTCGCGGTGCTGACCTTCGACTTCCAGGGCTACACGAACGTCTTCGTGGACTCCCTGCCCGACCCCGACAACATCGAGGTCTTCCGCCAGTACGAGTCGTTCTACCGGCTTCTCGTACGCGCCACCGACCCCGACCCGGCCCGCCGGTTCGCCTCCGCGCAGGAGATGGCCGAGCAGCTGACGGGCGTCCTGCGCGAGGTCGTGGCGCTGCAGACGGGCCGCCCCCGCCCCTCGCTGTCCACGCTCTTCGGACCCGAACTGAAGGTCACGGACACGGAGTTGTTCGGGCGGCTGGACGGGGATGTGTCGCGGCTGGGAGCGCGGGCGGTGCCGGTGGGACGGCGGCGCCGGGTGCTTGTCGGGGCCAACGGGGGCCGGGCGCTTGCCGCGGGCAACGGGGGTGCAGCCGTTTCTTCAGGCACCGGAGGTGCCGCGCTGGTGGGCGGCGGAGCCGCTAACGCTCTTGGCGCCGGAGGCGCCGGGCAGGCGGGCGGTCCTGGCGCCGGAGGCGCTGGCGCTCTCGGCAGCGGGGGCGCCGCACCGTCCGGCGGCGCAGCCGCCAACACTTTCGGCGCCGGAGGCGCCGGGCAGGCAGGCGGCGGAGCCGCCAATGCCGCCCCCGCCCACAGCGCAGTCGGCGCCCTCGCGCCGCCGCCGACCGCCCTGGTCAAGCCCGTCCAAAGCGCGGCCAGCGCCCTCGCGCTGCCGGTCCCCCGGGTCGACCCCGGCGACCCGAACGCCGGTTTCCTCGCCGCCCTCATGGCGTCCGCGCCCGCGGAGCTGATCTCCGCGCTGCACGCGGCGCCCACCGGCTCCCTGGAGCTGCGGCTGCGCGAACTGCGGGCCCGCCTGGAGATGGGCGAGCTGGAGAGCGCCACCGGGACACTCGCGGCCCTGGAGGCGGACCACCCCGACGACTGGCGGGTGGTCTGGTATCGCGGGGTCGCCGCGCTCGCGACCGGCGACCACGAGGTGGCGGCGCTGTCCTTCGACGCGATCTACGACGCGTTCCCCGGCGAGCCCGCCCCCAAGCTGGCCCTCGGCCTGTGCGCGGAGGTCCTCGGGCAGCTGGACAACGCCGCCGAGTACTACCGCCTGGTGTGGACGACCGACCCGAGCTATGTGAGCGCGGCGTTCGGACTGGCCCGCGTACAGCTGGCGGCGGGCGACCGGCGGGGGGCCGTACGGACCCTGGAGTCGGTGCCGGAGGCGAACATCCATTACACGGCGGCCCGCGTCGCCGCCGTACGGGCACGACTGCGGCACCGCATGAACGCGGCGCCGGACGCTCAGTTCCTGGACGACCTGACCGCGGCGGCGAGCCAGATCGAGGCGCTCGGCGGATACGGTCTGGACGCGGTCCGCCGCGAGCAGTTGTCCACAGAGGTCCTTGGCTGCGCCCTGGACTGGGTACTCTCCGGGAGCCGGGGTTCCGCGCCACCGAGCACACCGGCGCGTACCGTACTGCTCGGCAGTGACCTGGACGAGCGAGGCCTCCGTTTCGGTCTGGAGCGCTCGTACCGGACACTGGCCCGGCTCGCCCAAGGTGGCGAGGAGAGGATCGATCTGGTGGAGCGCGCCAACCGCTACCGCCCCCGGACGTGGGTGTAATTCATGTCGCAGATGCCCCCGGCGTTGTCGAAGTGCCCCAGCTGCGAGGAGCCGCTGGACTCAGGCGACCGCTTCTGCGGTGCGTGCGGGTACGACCTGTCGGCCGTGCCCGCACCACCGGACGACAACCCCACGATCACCATGAACGGCACGGCGCCGACGCCCCCGTACCCCCCGCCGGCCGCACCGTCGGTGGACTGGCCGATCGCCCCCGAGACGGACAGCTCCCACAGGCCCGCCCCGGTCCATGTGCCCTCGGAGATCCAGGGCACCGACTCGGCAGGCCACGAACTCCCGGCCCACGCGTCGGGCGTACGGTTCGACGGGCCTCCGCATCCGGACGAGTACACCCTTCAGGCACCCGACCCGCGCACCGCCGACTTCGCGACGACTCCGTCCTCGGGTACCAAGGTGTGCGTGGCCTGCCGCGCGGGCCAGGTCGACCAGGACGGCTACTGCGAGAACTGCGGCCACGCACAACCACGTGAACGGGACCACATGGAACAGGAGTTGGACGCAGTCTCCGCGGTCAGCGACCGGGGACTGCGCCACCACCGCAACGAGGACGCGTTCGCGATCTCCTCCACCGCGCTGCCCGACGGCTCCTCCGCCGTCGTCGCGATCGTCTGCGACGGGGTGTCCTCGGCGACCCGCCCGGACGAGGCCTCCCTGGCCGCGTCCCGCGCCGCCAACGAGTCGCTCCTGGAGGCCCTGCCCCGGGGCACGCATCCCCAGCAGGCCATGCACGACGCGATCATCGCCGCCTCCCGGGCCGTCAACGCCCTCGCGGGAGCCGCCCCGGCCGAGCACGCCCCGCATCAGAACGCGCCCGCCTGCACCCTCGTGGGCGCCGTGGTCACCCCCACGCTCCTGATCGTCGGCTGGGTCGGCGACAGCCGCGCCTACTGGGTCCCCGTGGACCGCACCTCCCCCGCGGCCCGGCTCACCGAGGACGACTCCTGGGCCGCGCAGATGGTCGCCGCGGGCCTGATGAACGAGGCGGAGGCGTACGCGGACGAGCGCGCCCACGCGATCACCGGCTGGCTCGGGGCGGATGCGTACGAACTGGAACCGCACACCGCTTCCTTCAAGCCGGACCGGCCGGGTGTAGTGGTGGTGTGCACCGACGGGCTGTGGAACTACGCGGAGGCGGCCGAGGAGCTGGCGCAGGTCACCCCGCTCGACGCCGCGCTCCGCCCGCTGCACAGCGCCCAGGTTCTGGTCGGCCACGCCCTGGACGGCGGGGGCCACGACAACGTAACAGTGGCCGTCCTGCCGTTCCCGGCCCCACCGATGGGGGCAGGATCGGCCTGAGGCCGGACAGGGAACGGTCTCCGGGGCCGGACAGGACCGGCCTGAGGCCGGACAGGAACGGCCGCGGACCGGAGGGGACCGGTCCGCTCACCGACATCACCCACAGTTCGTGGGGGTCCTGAGGGGGAGCAAAGAAGGCATGGCCAATTTCTCTAAGTCGAACGTGCCGCAGTTCTCGGTGGACGTGTACCAGAACGAGTACCTGCCGGAAGGCGGGCGCGAGGTCAACGCGATCGTGACGGTGACCTCGACCGGCGGCGGCACCGTCGGGAGCGCGGTCGCCGCGCCGCACCTGTACACACCGGGCCAGGGCCCGGACGCGGCCGTGGCGATCATGGTCGACTGTTCGGGCTCGATGGACTATCCGCCGACCAAGATGCGCGGCGCCAGGGACGCCACGGCCGCCGCCATCGACGCCGTACGCGACGGAGTGCACTTCGCGGTGATCGGCGGCACGCATGTGGCCAAGGAGGTCTATCCGGGCGGCGGGCAGCTCGCGGTGGCCGACGCGGCGACCCGTGAACAGGCCAAGCAGGCGCTGCGCAAGCTGAGCGCGGGCGGCGGCACCGCGATCGGCACCTGGCTGCGGCTCGCCGACCGGCTGCTGGCCTCGGCGGACGTCACGATCCGGCACGGCATCGTGCTCACCGACGGCCGCAACGAACACGAGTCGGCCGAGGACCTCAAGGCCGCGCTGGACGCCTGCGCGGGGCGCTTCACCTGTGACGCGCGGGGCGTCGGCACCGACTGGGAGGTCAAGGAGGTCACCGGGATCGCCTCCGCGCTGCTCGGCACCGCCGACATCGTCGCCGACCCGGCCGGCCTGTCCGCCGACTTCACGCAGATGATGGAGACGGCGATGGGCAAGGAGGTCGCGGACGTCGCGCTGCGGCTGTGGACGCCGGTGGGCACCTCCATCAAGTTCGTCAAGCAAGTGGCGCCCACGGTCGAGGAGTTGACCGACCGCCGCACGGAGGCGGGCCCACGCGCCGGAGACTACCCGACCGGCTCATGGGGAGACGAGTCCCGCGACTACCACGTGTGCGTCGAGGTGCCCGAGGCGGGCATCGGCCAGGAGATGCTCGCGGCCCGGGTCTCCCTGGTGATCCCGCAACCCGACGGCCCCGCCCAGCCACTGGGCGCGCAGGGTCTCGTACGGGCCGTGTGGACCGACGACATGGCGGCGTCCACGTCGATCAACCCGCAGGTCGCGCACTACACGGGTCAGGCCGAACTGGCACAAGTCATCCAGCAGGGTCTGGATGCCCGTAAAGCGGGAGATGTCGACGGGGCAACGGCCAAGCTGGGCCGCGCGGTTCAGCTCGCCAGCGTCTCCGGAAACGCGGATACGGCGAAACTGCTTGCGAAGGTGGTGGACGTGGTCGACGCCCCGGCAGGTACTGTGCGACTGAAGGCGAAGGTCGAAGAGGCCGACGAGATGACGCTCGAGACACGGTCGACAAAGACTGTTCGTGTAAAGAAATAGGTGGTCCGGCCCCTCCCCGGGGCCGGAGCGACGGACCCGGACCCTGTACCGAGGGGGACGGAGAACTTCGGCCCCCCGGGGCCGGAAGAAGAAAGGGGGAAGCGCCGACATGCCGACCTGCCCGAACGGACACCAGTCGGGTTCCGACGACTGGTGCGAGGTCTGTGGTCACCGCATGGCCGGTGCCGTGCCCCCGCCTCCGCCGCCGCCCCCGGCCGCCGGCTACGGCTATCCGCAGCCCGGCCAGGGCGGGCGCCCGCACCTGTCCGCCGTACCGGACCACGGGGCGCCCGAGCCGGAGTACTGCCCGCAGTGCCGCACACCGCGCGAAGGCGCGGCGCCGTTCTGCGAGGAGTGCCGGTGGAACTTCCTGACGAACACGGCGACCTCGTACACCCCGGCCGCGCCGCCCGGTGGCGGCGGTCCGAACCCGGCGCTGCGGTTCCAGCAGCAGGCACCCGGACAGCACGGTTCCGGCCATGATCCGTACGACTACCAGAGCTCGCGGCCCTCGCAGATGAACCGTCCCGCCGAGCCGCTCTCGCCGTACGGCGGCGACCCCTCGGGTCAGGGTGGGTACGGCGGCGATCCCTCGGGCCAGGGTGGGTACCCCCGTGGTCCCGGCGACTTCGGTGGTCAGGGTGGTCAGGGTCAGGGCGGGCCCGGTGGCCCCGGTGCCGCGCAGGCGTACCAGCAGCAGGCTCCGCCCGGATACCCGCAAGAGACCGGGTACCCGCAGGAGACCGGCCACCCGCAGGGTCCGGGCGGGCAGCCCTACGGAGGCAACGACGACTGGGTCCTCCCTCCGCCGGGCGGCGGTCCCGGCGGTCAGGGGCAAGGTCAGGGCCAGGGCGGCTACGGCTACCCGCAGCCCGGCGCGACGCAGGCCCCGCCCGGGTACCAGCAGCAGCCGATGGCCTGGAACATCACGATCGGGCCCGACCGCGATTACTTCATGGCGATGATGCAGCGCTCCGGCCCGGAGGCCGCGGGCCTGAACCTCCCCGCGTACTCCCCCGAGCAGCAGCGCCCGCTCATCGGCAACCAGATCACGATCGGCCGCCGTCGCCACTCCACGGGCGAGTCCCCGGACATCGACCTGGCGGTGCCGCCGGAGGACCCGGGCGTCTCGCACCAGCACGCGGTCCTCGTCCAGCAGCCGGACGGCAGCTGGGCGGTCGTCGACCAGAACTCCACGAACGGCACCACCGTCAACGGCGGCGAGGAGCCCATCCAGCCCTTCGTCCCCGTGCCGCTGCAGGACGGCGACCGGGTGCACGTGGGGGCGTGGACGACGATCACGATCCGCAGGGGCTGAGCCGGTACTTGTACTTGTGATCCGTGTGATCTGCGTTACGCGAGCGGCCAGGCGTACGGACCTTCCGGGTCGTCCAGCCAGGCCCACTCGCGTTCGCCGCTGACCGTGATCCCGTACCGCGCGCGTTCCGGCTGCTCCTCGCGCTCCCACAGGGCCAGGGCCTCGTGCGGGTCGAGGGCGCCCGCGGTGAGGGCCAGCAGGAAGCGGAAGAGTTCCTGCTGGATCGCCCGGCGCGGCAGGCCGCCATCGGCCGTGGGCCGCGGTTCTGGCCGCTCGGTGCCGCGCAGGGGCACGAAGTAGGCGGGCGTGAGCAGGAAGTGGCCCTCGGCGTGCTCGGCGTCGCGTACGCGCAGGTCGATCACGCCGGTCGCGATCGGCGCGAGGATGTGGGCGCCGGGGGTGCACTGGGCGAGCCAGGGGCGCGGGATCGAGGTCACGGCGCAGGTCACGATGACGCGGTCGTACGGGGCGTTCTCGGGGCAGCCACGGGCGCCGTCGCCGGTGACGACGGCCGGGTGGTGTCCGGCGGCGGCCAGATGCCGCCGGGCCGACTCGGTGATCTCCGGGTCCAGGTCGATGGTGGTGACCCGTTCGTCGCCGAGCCGGTGGGCGAGCAGGGCCGCGTTGTAGCCGGTGCCCGCGCCGATCTCCAGGACCGTGTTGCCGTCCCGTACCTCCAGCTCCGCCAGCATCTTCGCCATCAGGGATGGCTGGCTGCTGGACGAGAGCAGCTCGCCGTCGCGCACCCGGGTGGCCAGCGGCGAGTCGGCGTACGCGCCACGCAGCCAGCGCTCACGCCTGCGCGGGTCGGGGTCCGCGCACCACAGCCGCTCGTAGCCGTCCTCGGCACCGACGTAGTAGTACGGCACGAAGAGGTGACGCGGGACACTCTCGAAGGCCTCCCGCCAGACCGGGTCGCTGTCCCAGGCCCCGCCCGCGTCGATCCCACGCACCAGCGCCGCCCGCGCCGTGGCGGCGAGGTCCTCCAGGCCATGGTCGATGACGTGCGCGCTCATATCTCCACTGTGCGGCGCGCGGCTCCCGGAGGCGAGCGCGTGAACGCGCCGTTCCGGCGGGGGCCCAAGCCCTGGGCGGTGGTCCTAAGCCTTGAGTCCTCGGTCTCCCCGTCTGAGACCATAGAACGGTGGCTGCAATTTCCGGGGGACAACCCCCGGACCCCCGGCCGAAAAGAGCCAGGGGCTGACCAGAACGATTTTTGTGAGGCCAACCAACGTGGTCGAGATTCGGCGCGGCACGCTTCAGGAGCAGACCTTCTACGAGCAGGTCGGCGGGGAGGAGACCTTCCGCCGCCTCGTCCACCGTTTCTACGAGGGTGTCGCCGAGGACCCGCTGCTGCGGCCCATGTATCCCGAGGAGGACCTGGGCCCGGCCGAGGAGCGCCTCACGCTGTTCCTGATCCAGTACTGGGGCGGCCCCACCACGTACAGCGAGAACCGCGGCCACCCCCGGCTGCGGATGCGCCACGCCCCCTTCACCGTCGACCGCGCGGCGCACGACGCCTGGCTGAAGCACATGCGGGTCGCCGTCGACGAGCTCGGCCTCTCCGAGGAGCACGAGCACACGCTGTGGAACTACCTGACGTACGCGGCGGCGTCGATGGTGAACACGGCGGGCTGACGCCGCACCGCCGCACTCCCCCGCCGCTCTCCCTGATACGGGCGGTCAGCGCACGCTGACGTCCAGCGCCCCAAGTCCCGCCCTGCGTACGGCGATCGAGCCGTATGGTGTGCGCAGCCTGAGCCATGCGCCCGACGAGAGCAGCCGCACGGTCTCGTCGGGCGCGGCCGTGCGTGCGGGCCTCAGGAAGCCCAGTGACTGCGCCGCGTGTGCGGCCCGTACCGGCAGTTCGGTGTCGCCGATCGGCCGGGACCAGATCTCCCGCCCGATCCGGTCCAGCTCGGCGCGGGTACGCCGCTCGGGCGCCAACTCCCCGATACGGGAGCGGAATTCGGCGACCGCCGAGGCGACCATCGACCGCACTGTTTCCAGCGCGGGCAGCCCCGGCTCCTGCTGCCAGCCGCCGCGCGGCGGCAGCACCCCGGCCCAGGGCGGACCGGTGACGGCGGCGGGCACGAGGGCCGTGGCCGCCGACTCGTCGAGGGACTCCAGGAGTTCACCGGCCGAGACGGTCACATCGAGCGAGGCGTCGAGGCCGTTCTCGTACGGCTTGGCCAGCCGTGCCGTACGGATCGCCAGCACCTCGAACGACGGGGGCCGGCCGAACACCGCGAGCGCCGTCCCCGACCCCTGCAACCGCACGGCTGCCGCGCGGTCGTAGTGGATCAGCCGGGCGAGGAAGGCGGCGAGGTCCGCCGCCTCCCCGGCGTCGGCGAGGTGCAGGGCCGTCATGCGGCGACGGCCTCCGATGGATCTTCGTCGTCCTCGGACTCCGTGTACTCCTCGAGGAAGGCCTTCTCCTCGGCGGTGATACGGCGCGGTCGCCGCGCCTCGAAGTCGAACGGCACGATCACCGTCGAGGCCCGGACATACACCTGGTCCGGGTCCTTGACCTCGTACGTGATGGTGAACGACGCCGCCCGGATCTCCGTGACCCACAGCTCGATGTCCACCGGCGTGTGCCGGTGCACCAGTTGCTGCTTGTAGTCGATCTCATGGCGTGCCACCACGGACCCCTGCTGGAAATCCTTGTCCGGGCGGAACAGGAAGTCGATGCGTGCCTCCTCCAGATAGCGGAGGAAGACCACGTTGTTGATGTGGCCGTACGCGTCCATGTCCGCCCAGCGCAGCGGGCAGCGGTAGATGTGCCGCAAGATCAGCCCCGGGTCAGCTTCTTGTAGGTGGCGCGGTGCGGACGGGCGGCGTCCGGGCCGAGCCGCTCGATCTTGTTCTTCTCGTACGACTCGAAGTTGCCCTCGAACCAGAACCACTTGGAGTCGCCCTCGTAGGCGAGGATGTGCGTCGCCACCCTGTCGAGGAACCACCGGTCGTGGGAGACGACCACGGCGCAGCCCGGGAACTCCAGCAGCGCGTTCTCCAGCGAGGACAGCGTCTCGACGTCCAGGTCGTTGGTCGGCTCGTCGAGGAGCAGCAGGTTGCCGCCCTGCTTGAGGGTGAGCGCGAGGTTCAGCCGGTTGCGCTCACCGCCGGAGAGGACGCCGGCCGGCTTCTGCTGGTCGGGGCCCTTGAAGCCGAAGGCGGAGACGTACGCGCGGGACGGCATCTCGACCTGGCCGACGTTGATGTAGTCCAGCTCGTCGGAGACGACGGCCCACAGCGTCTTCTTGGGGTCGATGTTCTCGCGGCTCTGGTCGACGTACGAGATCTTGACGGTGTCGCCGACCTTGATCGCACCGGAGTCCGGCTCCTCCAGGCCCTGGATCATCTTGAACAGCGTGGTCTTGCCCGCGCCGTTCGGACCGATGATGCCGACGATGCCGTTGCGCGGCAGCGTGAAGGACAGGTCGTCGATGAGGAGCTTCTCGCCGAAGCCCTTGGTGAGTTTCTCGACCTCGACGACGACATTGCCCAGGCGGGGGCCCGGCGGGATCTGGATCTCCTCGAAGTCCAGCTTCCGCATCTTGTCCGCCTCGGCGGCCATCTCCTCGTAACGGGCAAGGCGCGCCTTGGACTTGGCCTGCCGCCCCTTGGCGTTGGAGCGGACCCACTCGAGCTCTTCCTTCAGACGCTTCGCACGCTTGGCGTCCTTCTGGCCCTCGACCTTGAGACGGGTCTGCTTGGTCTCCAGGTACTGCGAGTAGTTGCCCTCGTAGCCGTGCAGACGGCCGCGGTCGACCTCGCAGATCCACCCGGCGACGTTGTCCAGGAAGTACCGGTCGTGGGTGACGGCGACGACGGTGCCCGGGTACTTGGCGAGGTGCTGCTCCAGCCAGTTCACGGACTCGGCGTCGAGGTGGTTGGTGGGCTCGTCGAGGAGCAGCAGGTCGGGCTGCTCGAGCAGCAGCTTGCAGAGCGCGACGCGGCGCTTCTCACCACCGGAGAGGTTGGTGACGGGCCAGTCACCGGGAGGGCAGCCCAGGGCGTCCATGGCCTGCTCGAGCTGGGCGTCCAGGTCCCATGCGTTGGCGTGGTCGAGCTCCTCCTGGAGCTTGCCCATCTCGTCGAGCAGTGCGTCCGAGTAGTCGGTCGCCATCTGCTCGGCGATCTCGTTGAACCGGTCGAGCTTGCCCTTGACCTCGGCGACACCCTCCTGGACGTTCTCCAGGACGGTCTTCTCCTCGTTCAGCGGGGGCTCCTGCAGCAGGATGCCGACGGTGTAACCGGGCGACAGGAACGCGTCACCGTTCGACGGCTGCTCAAGGCCGGCCATGATCTTGAGGACGGTCGACTTGCCGGCGCCGTTCGGGCCGAGGACACCGATCTTCGCTCCGGGCAGGAAGCTCAGGGTGACGTCGTCGAGAATCACCTTGTCGCCGTGCGCCTTGCGCGCCTTGCGCATGGTGTAAATGTACTCAGCCAAGAGAAACCGTCCGGACGCTTGAAATCGGCAGTGGGCAGATACACCCCATACTGCCCGACGGCCACCCCTCGGGGGAAACTCATATGACCGAGGGGCTCTGACCTGGGGGTTTACCGCTGACTTGGGTGGCCCTGTTCACGGGCGGGTGCAGCGGCCCGTCGGGTTGGCGGCCGGGGGGCGGCACTGGAAGACGGAGTCTGCGGAGTTCTTGCTCAGGTAGCGGCCCAGGCAGGTGTTCGCGCTGGTGCGGCCTCGTTCGCGGCAGAAGGTCAGGGCGGCGCGGCCGTTGGCGAAGGGGCCCGGGGCGTAGATGACCCAGAAGCCGGGGCGCAGGGAGGCGAAGTTGTCGCTGCGGACGTAGATGGCCCCGGGGACGGACTGGCGGATCCGGGCGAGCCGTTGGTCTCTCGCGGCCGTGCCGGCGCTGACGGGCTCGGAGTAGAGCTGGGCGATCCAGCGGTCGCCCTTGGGGGCGGCGGGTGGGGCGGCCGGGCTGGCCGTCTGCTTCGTCGGAGTCGGAGTCGGGGTCGGGGTCGGGGTCGGGGTCTGTGCGGGGGTCGGCTGCTGGTTCGGCTCCGGACTCTGGCGCGGCTGCTGCGTGGCCGGAGTGGAGGACGTACCGCCGCGGGCCTCGTTGCTGTTCCGATCGCCGAGCGTGAGGGCGAGGGCCGTGGCGGCGGTGACCGCGAGGGCGACCGCGATGACCGCGATGACGATCGGCGCACGGCTGCGCGCGCGGCCGGGCGCGTGGTCGGGGCGGGGGTGCGGCGTCGTCGGGCGGGGCGTGTCCAGCTGGGTGAGCGGGTGCGACACCGGGTCCGGGGCCGGGGCCGGCGGTGCCGTCGTCGCCGTCGGCTGTGCCCAGTGCGGGGTCGCGCCGTGCTCCACCTGCGCGAGCATCGCGTCAAGGCGTGCCGCGTCGGGGCGGGCCGCCGGGTCCCGAACCAGCAGCGCCTGGAGTACGGGCGCGAGGGGGCCGGAGCGCACCGGTGGCTGTACCGGGTCGTCGAGCACCGCGGCCAGGGTGGCGAGCGTGGTCGCGCGGCGCAGCGGGCTGACGCCCTCGACGCAGACGTACAGCACGAGGCCCAGGGACCACAGGTCGGACGCCGGGTCGTCGTTGCTGCCGCGGATCCGCTCGGGGGCGATGTACTCGGGGGAGCCGATGAGTTCGCCGGTGGCCGTCAGGGAGGTCGAGCCCTGGAGGGCCGCGATGCCGAAGTCGGTGAGCACGGCGGTGCCGTCGGGCCGCAGGAGGATGTTGGCGGGCTTGACGTCGCGGTGCTGGATGCCCGCCGCGTCCGCGGCCCGCAGGGCGGCGAGCACCTGACGGCCGATGTGGGCGGCCTCCGCGGGGAGCAACGGACCGCCGTCCAGCCGCTCCTGGAGGGAGACACCGCTCACCAGCTCCATCACGAGCCAGGGGTGCGGGTCGTGGTCCACGATGTGGTGGATGGTCACCACGTTCGGATGGCTGATCCGGGCGAGTGCCCGTGCCTCCCGCAGCACCCGCTCCCGCAGGGCGTCCGACGTCGCCGCGTCCGCCCGTACGGCCTTGAGGGCGACCTCCCGGTGCAGCACGCTGTCGCGCGCCCGCCACACCGTCCCCATCCCGCCGCTTCCGAGCCGGTCGATCAACTCGAAGCGGCCGTCGATCATGTCCCCCGGTACGTTCATGGGCGACAGGTTAGAGGAGCGGGCGGAGGGTTCGCCGGGCGGGCGGAGGCCCGCCCAGCCCCGTACCCGTCAGGTCAGTCCGTTCGAGGACAGCCAGGTCTTGGCCACCTCCAGCGGGTCCTTTTTGTCGTTCTGCACCTCGCCGTTGAGGCTGATCAGGGTTTCCGTGTCGAGCTTCTCCGATACGGCGTTGAGCGCGGAAACGCCCTCCGCCGGAAGATCGCTCTTGTATGCCAACGGAGTTACGTTCTGGAAGCCGAAGAGGTTCTTCGGGTCCTGCATGATGAGGAACTTGTTCTTTTCGATACCGGGGTCGGTCGTGAAGATGTTCCCGGCCTGAATGTTGTTGCCCTTGAGCGCCGCCGCCGTCAGCGGACCGCCCGCGTCCAGCGCCTTGAAGGACTTGAATTCGAGCCCGTAGTCCTCCTTCAGACCCGGCAGCCCGTGGTGCCGGGTCTGGAACTCAGGCGAACCGCCGATGACCAGCTCAGGCGCCAATTCGGCGAGGTCGGCGAGCGTCGACTTCGCCGTCAGCTTGTACTTCTTGGCCGTGGCCTCGTTGACCGCGACGGCGTCCTTGTCCTGGGCCTCCGAGGACTCCAACAGCGTGAGTTTGGAATCGAGTTCGGACGCGATGGCCTTGTTGGTCTCCTCAGACGACGTCGGGTTCGCGTCCTTGTTCAGGTAGGACAGCAGCGCCCCGTTGTACTCGGGCAGCACCGTGATCGTGCCGTTCTTGATCAGACCGTAGGTCGTTTCGCGGCTGCCGATGTTCAGCTTGTAACTGACCTTGATGCCCTTGGACTTGAGGGCTTCGCCGTAGATGTCCGCGAGCAGGATGCTCTCGGGGAAGTTGTTGGAACCGACCACGACGGTCCCGCCCTTGGCTTCATCCTCCTGCAGGGGGTCGGAGCTGCTGGAGGAGTCGTCGGAGGAACCACAGCCCGCCAGCGCGGCCGTAGCCACAACCAGCAGGGAAACGGCGTACGTTGCGGATTTTCTGGTGCTTCGTGCGAAGGTCACGTTCGTCATCCAGACTTGGCGGGGGTGGTGGTGCAGTCGGTGCAGCCGTAGTTGCGGCGTCGCGACGATCCAAGCGAGCCAGGTCATGGACCGTCAAGACACGAATTGATCACCGATGGACACCGGACGGCTTCGTCCCGTGTGCGCAACGGGGCCAATATGCGAGCGAATCCGGCGTATCCCCGTGCCAGTTTTTGTTTGATCATGGCCGTACTCTTACGGCAGCCGCTAATGTTGGCCGCGTCGGGGGTCCTGTTCCACCTGGTTCCACTTGTCGGTCGAAGCGCGCTGTCGCGACCCTGCAACCCATGAGTTTCGGACAGCGGGTTTCCCACGTGATGCAAGAAGCAAGGAGGTTCGGTGCCCGCGCACAGAAAGGTTGCCCGGGAACAATCACCCGCTGCGCCCCGCACCGGCCCGACGCCTCCCCTCCTGGACCGCTGGCCCTTCCGGCGCAAACTCAACGTTCTGGTGATCGTTCCGCTTGCGGTCGTCTCGGCGATGCTCGCCTACGTCGTCTACTCCCAGATCGACCAGGCCCGCTCCGCCGCCTCCACCGCCCAACTCGTGCGCGACAGTGCGCAGGTGACCCAGCTGATCGACAGTGTGCAGACCGAGCACCGGCAGGCCCTGCTCATCTCCCTGCGCTATGAGGCCGCCGGCCCCGAGGAAGGACCGCCCAACGCCTCCGCGTATCTCCAGGCGCAGCAGAAGGTCAACTCCCAGATAGAGACGGTCCGGAAGACCTACGGGGACCGGCTGCCGGAGGGCGAAGTCCAAGCGCTGAAGGAACTGGAGGGTCTGGACAGCCTCAGGCAGACCGTGGAGCGGGGGCCCATCCCCGCCGACAACATCGACCCCGCGTACGGATCGGTGATCGAGGGCCTGATCAGCGGACTCGGGCTCGGTGAGTCGGGTATCGAGTCCTCCTCGTCCGCGGGCAATCTGCTCGACGCGCTGCTGCGGGCCGACACGGCCCACGCGTCCTTCGAGACCAGTGTGTTCGCCGCCCGTACCCGGGACCCGAACGCGCTCATCCAGTTCACCGCCGCCGTCGGCGACCTGGAGCAGTACAGCCACCAGGCGGAGCGGTTCACCCGGTTCGCCAGCCAGGAGCAGGGCGCGGAACTGGCCGGGATCGAGCAGAGCCCGTACCAGAGCGTCATCGCCCAGCACTATGTCTCGCTCCAGGTCGACCCCGGCGCGCTGGTCGCCGAGAACGCGACCCAGTTGCGTACGGCCCTCGGCGAGGCGCTGAAGGCCGAGCCCACCTACGAGCGGCAGGCGCAGAACCGGCTGAAGATCACCCAGTCGCTCATCGACCAGATCGCCGCCGACACCCAGTCCGCGTCCAACACCGCCTGGTGGCAGGTGGCCTGGCTGGTCGCCGGCACGCTGCTCGCCTTCGTGGCCTGGCTGCTGTTCTCCGTGCTGGTGCGCCGCTCCGTGGTGCGGACCGTGCGGACCCTGACCGGCGCGGCCCAGCACGTGGCCGCCGCGGCCGAGACGGAGCTGGCCCGGGTCGCGGACGACGACGCCGACGACGCGAGCCCGCCGCGCCTGGAAGCCGTACCCGTGCCCGTACGCGACGAGCTCGGTGAACTCGCCGAATCCTTCAACCAGGTTCAGGTCACCGCGAGTGCCCTGCTGGAGCGCCAGGTCGTCAGCCGCCGCAACATCGCCGAGATGTTCGGCAACGTCGGCCGCCGCGTCAGCAACCTCACAGCACGTCAACTCGCCCTGATCGACTCGGTGGAGCGCGGCGAGACCGACCCGCAGGTACTGGACCGGCTCTACCGCATCGACCACATCGCCGTACGTCTCCAGCGCAACGCCGACAGCCTGATGCTGCTCGCCGGAATCCGGGAGACGGGCCTGAACACCGGGCCGATGCGGCTGAGCAACATCGTCCGTGCCGCGCTGGGGCAGATCGAGGGCTACCAGCGGGTCGCTCCGCACGCCGAGGGCGATGTCACCGTCGCCCCCGACATCGTCGGCGATCTGACGCTGATGCTCGCCGAACTCCTGGAGAACGCGGTGACCTTCTCCCCCGCGCACACCAGCGTCGAGGTGGTCCTGCGGCCCCGGCACGGCTCCGGCGGCGCCCTGGTCGAGATCATCGACCACGGTCTCGGGATGAGCGAGGAGCGGCTGGCCGAGGAGAACTCCCGGCTGATCCGCCGGGAACGGCTCGACCTGGCGCCGACGGAGGTCCTCGGTCTGTTCGTGGTCGGCGGTCTGTCCCGGCGCTGGGGCATCGAGGTGGTGCTCTCCCGCACCCCGGGCGGCGGTGTCACCGTCACCGTCGCGGTTCCCCCGGCCCATCTGCTGTCCGCCGACCCGACGGCGCCCACGGCACAGCCCGCGCAGATCCTGCCGCCCGCCCGCCGCAACGGCCCGGCCGAACCGCGTCCCGCGATGGTGGAGGCGGCGCCCGCCCGCTCGTCCCTGCCCCGCCGGATCCCCGCGCGTACGCAAACGGAGCAGGCCCCGCCCCGCTCCCCCGTTCAGCCCCTGTCCCCCGGCCACGCGCGCCGCCTGGAAGCCACGGCGGAGAGCGGGCGCGAGCAGGCCCAGGCCCGGGGCCACACTCCGTACGGCCCCGGCACTCCCCCGCTGCCCAGAAGGGGCGCCCCCTCGCCAAGGCCCGCACCCGGTACGGGAGTCGGCGCTCACGAGGCGGCCGGGCGCGGCGGTGGAAACGACAGCGGATCCTCCGGTACGGCGCCGCCGAGGCCCGACGCTCCCGGACCGCTGCGGCGCCGGGTGCGCGGGGCGACCCTGGGGGCCACCACCGCCTCGAGCCGCCAGCCCAAGCGGGCGCCCGTCAGGCAGCGGCCGTCCGCCTGGCAGCCCACCGACCCGGAGGCGACACGGTCCGAGCTCGACGAGTTCGAGGCCGCCGTCCAGCGGGCCCAGCGCGAGGCCGCGGCCGAGCCCCGGCCTGGCACAACGCACAGACCTGCAGACCCGAGACCTACAGATCCCCATTCCCGGAAGGCATGAGCAAGTGACGATGTGGACAGGTGGACCGCAATCCGGGGCCATGGAGCCGCGGACGGACATGAAGGCCGCCGCCGCCGATTTCAACTGGCTGCTCAACCGCTTCGCCACCGAGACCGCCGGGGTCGTCGACGTGATCGGTGTCTCCTCCGACGGTCTGCTGATCGCGGTGTCGCAACTGCGCGGACAGGCGGACTCGGAACGGCTGGCGGCGATCGTCTCCGGCATCACCAGCCTCGCCATGGGGGCGTCGGGCAACTACGGACTTGGTGGCCTGAACAAGGTCATCATCGACCTCGAGGGCGGGCACGTCCTGGTGTCGGCGCTCGGCGCGGGCGCGGTGCTCGGCGTGGTCGCGTCCAAGGAGGCGAAGCTCGGCAACATCGCGTACGAGATGACCCTCTTCGCCAATCGCGCCGGTGCCGCGCTGAGCCCGCAGCTGGTCATGGAGCTGAAGAACACCGTGGGGATCGCGCCGGCCGGCGACGGACGGTGAGGACCGGGGGCGTCGCCTGACCATGACGCCCGCAAGGTGAAGGGGGAACGTGATGACGGCCGGTGAACCACCAGCCGCCGACGACGTCGTGTGGGGGCCGGAGCCTCCCGCGCCGCTCGTGAGGCCGTTCCTGCTGACGGCGGGGCGGATCGCCGGCGGCGACAGTCTCGTACCACCGATTCCGATCGAGACACAGGTGATCGCGACCGACGTGGGGCTGGCCACGCTGGACGCCTTCGCCTTCGACCAGCACCGCGACATCATCATGATCTGCCGCCAGCCGCAGTCGCTGGCGGAGATCGCGGCGAAGCTGCGGATGCACCTCAATGTGATCCGGGTGCTCGCCGACGATCTGCGCTCGGACGGTCAACTGGCCTTGTACGTACCGCAGAACGGTTCCGCCCGCGACACCTCTGTACTGCGAAGGGTTATCGATGGTCTTCGAGACATCCCCGACTCCCGGGGCCGGGTCCGTGAACGATGAGGCCCAGGGGACCCAGCCACCGCTGCCGGTGAAGATGGTGATCGCGGGCGGCTTCGGCGTGGGCAAGACCACCACGGTGGGCGCCATCTCCGAGATCGAGCCGCTGACCACCGAGGCGTCCATCACCTCGGTCGCGGCCGGCGTCGACGACCTCTCGCACACCCCGGAGAAGATGACGACCACCGTCGCCATGGACTTCGGCTGCGTCACGCTCGACCCGACGCTGAAGCTCTATCTGTTCGGGACCCCCGGCCAGGAGCGCTTCGGGTTCATGTGGGACGACCTGGTGGACGGCGCGCTGGGCGGGCTCGTCATCGTCGACACCCGCCGCCTCGACGACTGCTACGCGGCCGTCGACTACTTCGAGCACCGGCAGATCCCCTTCGCGGTCGCCGTCAACGCCTTCGACGGCAAGGTCGAGCACGACCTGAACGACGTACGGTGGGCCCTCGACGTCGCCGACCACGTCCCGCTCACCGTGTTCGACGCCCGTGAACGCGGCTCGGTCCGGGACGCGTTGCTCGTGGTCCTGGAACACGCCCTGGCCACCGCCGAGCGGCGGTGACCAGGCGGGAGTTCACAGCAGGTGTCAGGCCGTTCCGTGCCTGCGCACCCCTGGAGACACCGCAGTCCGGCCCACGGCCCAGAACACCACGAGGACGAACAGGGCGAGGACGGCGGTGAGGGTGGCGCCGCCGACCACCTTCTCGTAGTCCCGCTGGTAGAGGCCGTCCACGATGTACCGGCCGACGCCGCCCAGAGAGACGTACGCCGCGATCGTCGCCGTGGAGACGATCTGGATCGCCGCCGAACGCAGCCCGCTGAGGATCAGCGGCAGCGCGGCCGGCACCTCGACCTGGAACAGGATCCCCGCCTGTGACATGCCCATTCCGCGGGCGGCGTCGACGGGCGAGGGGTCCACGGTGCGCACCGCTTCGTAGGTGGTGATGAGGATCGGCGGGATCGCCAGCACCACCAGCGGGATCATCACGGGCAGCACGCTCAGCCCGAGCCAGACGAACATCAGCACCAGCAGCCCGAACGTCGGCAGGGCGCGGGCCGCCGCCGCCACGAACGCCATCGCGTTGCCGCCGCGGCCGGTGTGCCCGGTGACCAGCCCGATCGGCAGGCCGATGGCCGCCGCGATCGCGAGCGCCGCGGCGGAGTACTGGAGGTGCTCCCACACGCGCTGCGGGATTCCGTCGTAGCCGCTCCAGTGGGCGCTGTCGCTGAAGAAGGACTCGATGAAGTTCAGTACGTTCACGAGACGCGCTCCGGTGCGCGGGCGGCGCCCGCCGTTGTGGACGTGTCCGGCGCCGTGGGTCCCGCGGCGGTACGCAGGGCCGTGCGCCTGGCCTTGCTGTCGGAGGGCGGCATCCAGGGGGTGAGCAGCCGGCGCGCGAGGACGAGCAGGGCGTCGACGAGCACGGCGAGTACGGCGGTGGTGACCACCGAATTCAGGGCCAGGACGGGGCGCTGGTAGAGCAGCGCGGTGGTCAGCAGATTGCCCAGCGCGCCCTGGTTGCCGATCAGCGCGCCGACGCTGACCAGGCTGATGCTGGAGGCCGCGGCCACCCGCAGTCCGGCGATGATCGCGGGTACGGCGATGGGCAGTTGGACCTGGAGATAGCGGCGTACGAGGCCGATGCCCATGGCCTGGGCGGCGGCGTTCGTCTCCTCGGGAACCGACCGGATGCCGTCGACGACCGACGGGACGAGGACGACCAGGCTGTACAGGCACAGCGGGATCATCACCGTGAGCTTGCTCAGCCCGGTGTAGTCGATGAGCACCACGAAGAAGGCCAGCGACGGGATCGCGTAGATCACCGTGGTGGTCCACAACACCGGTGGGTAGAGCCAGCGGACGCGGACGCACAGCAGGCCGATCGGCAGCGACAGCAGGAAGCCGACGAGCACCGGGATCAGGGCCTCTTGCAGGTGCGTGGAGATCAGGCCGAGATAGCTGCTCTGGAGGTCGCTCGGGATGTCGAAGAAGCCGTTCATCGCGTGGCCTTCACCGGGGGCGGATCCTGCGGGGAGTCCGTGCCCTGAGGCGATGTGGCGGCGTGCCGCTGCCTGGCGGCGCGGATCGCCGCGGCGATCGTCTCCTGACCGGCGATCCCCAGCGCCCGTCCCGACCCGTCCACGGCGACCGCGTGACCGGTGGGCGAAAGGACCGCCCGGTCCAGGGCGACCCGCAGGGAGTCCCGGCCGACCTCGAAGCTCTGCCCGTACGGCGTCAGAGTCCCGGCGTCGCCGTTCCAGGCCGTGGGGTCGGTCCAGCCGAGGGGCTTGCCGTCGATGCCGGTGACGAGAACCGGCTGGGCATCGGCGGGTCGAGCGCTCGTCGCCTGGGCGATCCGCTGCCGGTCGGCGTCGATCGGGAAGACCCGGGAACGGTCGAGTTCGAGGTCGCGCGTGGACAGGAACGACAGTCCGCGGATGCCCCGGTCACCGCCCAGGAACTCCTCCACGAACTCGTCGGCGGGCGACGACAACAGCTCGTCGGGCGCCGCGAACTGGGCGAGCCGGCCGCCGGTGCGCAGCACGGCGATACGGTCGCCGATCGTGATGGCCTCGTCCATGTCGTGCGTGACGAACACGATCGCCTTGCCGAGCTCGCCCTGAATGCGCAGCAACTCCTCCTGCAGTCCCCGGCGGACGACCGGGTCGACCGCGGAGAACGGCTCGTCCATCAGCAGGATCGGCGGGTCAGCGGCGAGCGCGCGGGCCACACCGACCCGCTGCTGCTGGCCGCCGGAGAGCTGGTACGGGTAGCGGCGGGCCATGTCCTTGTCGAGGCCGACCCGTTCCATCAGCTCGGCCGCCCGGGCGCGGGCGCGCTGCTTGGACCAGCCGAGCAGCCGCGGCACCGTGGCGATGTTGTCGATGATGGTGCGGTGCTGGAAGAGGCCGGCGTTCTGGATGACGTAACCCATGGAACGGCGCAGGGCGTTGACCGGCTGACGCTGTACGTCCTGGCCGTCGACCCGGATCGTGCCGCTGCTGGGCTCGATCATGCGGTTGATCATGCGCAGCGTGGTGGTCTTGCCGCACCCCGAGGGCCCGACGAGCACGGTGATGGAGTGGTTCGGAATCTGGAGGGACAGGCGATCGACGGCCACCGTGCCGTCGGCATATCGCTTGCTGACATCTTCGATGGCTATCAAGCGTCGAAACCCTTCGGGAACGGCATGGCCCGTACGTGGCGCGATCACGTGCACGAGGGTGCGAAGTCTAGCCAGTCGGTGGCTGTCCGCGATCGGGCCGGGGCCTGTTGGTGCCACTCTGCTACCCGGGTGTGATCACCACGGTTACCGTGCGGTTTCGTGCGGCTGTGTCGTACGGGGCGTCCTGCTGGTCCGCGCTGGTGGTGGTGAACGCGGTGAGGGGTTTGCCGCTGGTGGCGCTGAGTTCGCGGGCGGCCACGAGGGCGCGCCACAGGGAGAGGACGGAGCCGCCGCTGCGGGGGGCGCCGGGGACGGTGGCGGCGTGGCCGTGGATCTCGATGCGCGCCTCACGCCCGGCCAGGCGGTCGCCGAGGACGGCCAGTTGGTCGGCGCCGGTGGGGGTGAGCCGGTCGCTCTCGGCGAACAGGCCCTCGGTGAAGGCGACTTCCACGGAGTTCCCGCGTACGACGGGGCGCAGGCCCGGGGCCCGCAGCTCTCGGGCCAGGGCGTCGGCGGCGTCGGCTTTGCGAGCCTGCTCGCGTGCTCGCTGCCGTGCCAGCTCCGCCTCGCGATCGGCTGCGATGCGCTGGGCGATCCGTTCCGCCTGTTCCAACTGTTCCGCTTGCTCCGCCTGTTGGGCCGGCGCGGCGCTGTGCCCTGCCGGTTGACGGTCGGCGGTGGCGTCGGTGAGCGCGAACGTTCCCGCCGTGATGGCGGCCACCACGCACACCGCGGCGGCCAGTGCCGTACGGGTACGGTGCCGGGCGAGCGCCGCCCGCGGGCCACCGCGGCCGAGCCGCTCGATCCGCGCGAGCCCGGCCGCTGCCTCCGGATCCCCCGGGTGCCGCTCCTGCACGCGTCGCCAGTGCGCCGCCGCCTCGGGCAGCTCGCCACGCTGGGCGTGCACGCGGGCCAGCAGATCGAGTACGTCCCGGTGGCCGCCGACGGCGGGATCGTCGGCGGAGCGCAACAGCCGCAGAGCTTCGTCCAGTTCACCGGAGCGTGCCGCCGCCCGGGCACACGAGACGAGGAGCCCGACCCGGAGGGGGCTCACGGCAGGGGCCGTATCGCCGGAGTCCGTGCTTCCGGGGTCCGTACGTCCGGACGCTGCACCTCCGGACGCGGAGCCTTCGGAGGCGGCGTCTCCGGATGCCGTACGGCCTGACCGCGCACCGTCGGCTGCCGGGATTCGGGATGTGGTGGTCACCGTCAACTCCTCGTCCTCATCCGCTACTTGACCCCGCCGGTCTTCCGGTCGACCGCGTCCGCGCCGCCCGGCGGCAGCAGCTGGCGCAGCCGATTGTTGACCTGGGCGAGGGCCTCGCGATCTCCCGCGGCGACGGCCCTGCGACCCTCGAAGATCGCGGCGTCCGCCTGGCCCGGCGGGTACATCTCGTCGCGCGCCTCGACCAGCGAGGTGAACACCAGGAACTCCCACGAGTCGCTGCGGCGCAGCAGCTCGACATGGAAGGCCGCGGCCTTCTTGATGAGCCGCTTCAGGTCCACCGGCGTGGCCTCGTCCCCGAGCGAACTGGCGCGGTCACGCAGCTTCTGCAGCTCCCGCCGGTCGGACGGTCCGCCGCCGACCTGCTCGATGTTGGTCTCGCAGGTGCTCAGCAGATCCCACAACTCGCGCTGCAGCTCGGGGATCTGGATCGACTCCTCGATGTCGTCGAGCTGGGCCTCCAGATCGCGGATGCGGCGGTCGCTGGTGACGGCCGCGCCCGTGTCGACGGCGGCGGCGTCCACCTCCTTGCGCAACTGGGGAAGGGTGTTCTGCTCGGTGAGGTCCTCCAGTTCCGTCCGGGCCTGATCCGCGTACGCCTCATCGGCCTGTTCGCGCAGATCGAGCGCCCGCTGCTCCAGCTCGCGCAGGCGGTCGACCAGCTCGGGGTGCTGGGGCGGCAGCAGCTCGGAGCGGTTGATCGTCGCCTCGAACTCCTGCTGTACGAGGGGGATGTAGGCGGTGACGAGGACCTCCTGGTTCGAGGCCTGGATCTCGAAGGTCACCTCGACCTCGCTCTCCGCGGGCAGGTCGATACGGACGTCCCGGGGGCGGATCTCCAGCAGCCCGACCCGGGTGTTGCGGTCGGCGCGCCTGCGTTCCCCCTCCAGCAGCGGGATACGGATGACGGCGTCGGGTTCGGAACGGCGCAGCGGGATGGTCGTCCGGTAGGTCTTCGTCACCATCGCCGGCAGCGCCGTGCCCTTGCGGAGCAACGGGTCGAACGTACCGTCGGCCGCTCCGATGCCGTTCGCCCTCCCGATGCCGAGGGTGCCGGTCAGCACCGCGTCGCCCGGCACGACCTCCGCGTGGCCGATGGACAGGGTGTCCCCGCTCAGCTTCTGCCGGGTGCCGGAGTCGTCCGTGAGCTCCACGGTGAAGCGGGACCTGGTGCCGGCGTCGATGGCCACCTCGGTGTAGAAGGAGCCGTCCGGGCTGAGTCCGGTGCGCGGCCCCCGGAAGGGCGGCTGTCCTTCCGGGTTGCTCAAGGTGACGGCGTACCGCGTCCAGTCCACCGTGCTGCCGCTGCCGAGCCGACCGGAGACGGGGATTCCGGTGGTGTCGACGGACTGCGCGGGGTAGTTGAGGTCCACCGTGAACTCGCCCGGCGCCGCCTGCCGTTGCTTCTTCGGCAGCCGGACCGAACGGGCGAAGACCGCGGCGCCGCGCGCCACCACCGTGGTGGCGTCCTGGCTGTGGTCGAGCTGGATGCCGGGCCCGTCCACCGGGTCGGCCAGCAGATCGCGCAGCCCGGGGCTGAGAGTGGCCCCGCCGACCAGCAGCAGCCGGTCGATGTGGTCGGGGCGCAGCGAACTCTGGGCCAGGGCGTCGCGGCAGAGCCGTACGGCGCGGGTGTAGAACGGCAGCGCCAGGTCGTCGAGGGCTCCCCGGGTCAGGGTGAACTCGAACGGCTCGGTGCCGCCGCTGCCGTCCTCCAGGTCGGCGTAGATCTCGACCGAGGGCTTGCGGGACAGCTCGA
This sequence comes from Streptomyces yerevanensis, assembly GCF_000716805.1. NCBI lineage: Bacteria > Bacillati > Actinomycetota > Actinomycetes > Kitasatosporales > Streptomycetaceae > Streptomyces > Streptomyces yerevanensis. Next base: position 37,825 of record NZ_JNWJ01000037.1, read on the forward strand.
TCTTGGCGTTCTCCGCCGCCAGCTTGAGCCTGGCGAAGTTCTTGAGCCAGCGCTGCTGGTTGCTCCGGGTGAAGTCGGTGAGACCGAGGTCGCGTCGCACCGCCGGGGCCAGCAGGTCGTCGACCACGGCCCAGTCGATGAGCTTCCCGCCGAGATACGGATCGCCCGCGTGCTGGATCAGCTGGAGCTCGCCGTCGCGCTTGCTCATCACGGCCGCGTCGAAGGTGCCGCCGCCGAAGTCGAACACCATCCAGCGGGCGGAGTCCGAGGCGTCCTGCACGCCGTACGCGATCGCCGCGGCGGTCGGCTCCTGCACCAGCGGACAGTGCTCGCCGAGCCCGGCCAGGGCCGCGGCGGCGGACGTGGCGTTGTTCTGGTTCATCGCGAAGGAGGCGGGGACGGTGATCACCGCCGCCTCCGGCTGGTACCCGTACTCGTGCGCCGCGTCCTGGCGCAGCGACTTGAGCACCTCGGCGGAGAGCTGCTCGGGGGTGAGCGAGACTCCGGCGCGGCCGAACCGGCGGTGGGCGCCGGCGGCCCCCATCTCCAGCTTGAACTCGGCGTAGGCGTTCTCCGGGTCGTCCTCCGTGCGCTCCCGGGCCCGCCTGCCCACGTGGATCACGCCCTCCTTGGGCATCCACACGGCGGACGGTGTGCAGTCCCAGCCGTCGTTGTTCTTGATGACCCGTACGCCGTCGTCCTCCGCCACCGCGATGGCGCTGTTCGTGGTGCCGAGGTCGATGCCGAAGTCGATGGTTTCACGCACTGCCGTGGCCTCCTTGGTCGTTGGCGTCGGGGTCGCCCGCGTGGTGGTCGCCCGCGTGGTCCGTCACGGGCAGGGCGTCTTCGGGTGCGGGCCTGCCGACGATGACCTGGCCCATCTGGATCCGTTCGCCGCGGAAGTAGACGGAGGGCCGTACGGTCTCCAGCACCACCTCGCGGGTCAGCCCCGGCTGCTCCTCGAACACCAGGACCTCCAGGGACAGACCGGAGTCGAAGGGCGCGCCGTCGTGCTCCTGGATCTCAAGACCGTCGTCGGCGAGCGCCTGACGGCTTGCATGGACCTGCCGGCGCACCTGCCGCAGCTCGGCCGCCGAGAGTGGTCCCGCCCCCTGGTCGAGCTTGCGCAGGGCGCGCCAGATACCGAGGGCGGCACCGAGCAGGGCGTCGCTTCCGGCACCGTCCGGGATGCCCGGGGTTCCCGCCGCCTGCTCCGCGAGGGTCTCGGCGGCTTCGACCTCCGCGAGTACGGACGCCGCCCAGTCGGCCTGGGCGGGATCGAGGAAGGGCGGGGGTACGCGGAACTCGGGCGGGTGCTTCAACTGGCCGAGTGCGGTGCGTAGTTCACGTACGCGGCGGCTGGCGTGAGAGCTCATCCCATTCTCCTTGTGCCTATGTGGGTCACGCCCCGAACAGATAACCGAACGCGACCAAGAGACCGAGCGCGGCGACGACCGCTCCCGCCGGTCCCCAGATGAACCCCGCCATGACCACCAGGAATGCGTAGATGCCGAGACCGAGCTTCTTCCGCGGGGACGACTTGGCGACCGCCGGCTGCCCGGAGCGCGGGGACGACTTGGCGACCGCCCGCCGCCCGGAGCGCGTGAACTGCTCGTAGATCACGTCCCAGTTCGCCTTGATCCCCGCCACGTCGCGTTCCGGGGCGATCTCGTACGCCTTCTCCGCGAGCTCGACCACCGTCTTGCGCTGTTCGGCACTCGGTGGTTTCAAGCGGTGGTACTCCAGGAGCGCGACCGCCAGATTGTTCAGCGCGACGGCGACGGCGTGCGCGATCTCCTCGTAACGCCACTCCGGGATGAACGCCCGGAAGGGCTCGAGCCCCTCGAATTCGGGGAGGACCTTCTCCCGCATGATGTCGACGGCGTCCCCGTACATCTGGGCGTTCATCTTGTCCCTCGCGGACAGCCGGCCCTCGTGGATCTTCTCGATCGCCGCCTCCACCCTCTCCTCGAACACCTCGGGGAGCAGCTCTGAGAAGGGAGCGTGCTCCGCCCAGCCCGCACACACCCGGGCCAGCCGGGGCCTGACGCCGGGGCGGTCGGCGAGTTCCGTGAAGGGGGACGCGATCAGCCGGGGCAGCCCGTCCAGGAAGTCGTACGCCGAGTGCTCGGTGAGCCTCGGGTCGTCAAGTGCCCTGATCCGGTGGGCGATGTGCCGCCGGAACTCCGGGCGCTCCAGCAGCTCCGACCAGTGGACTGCCGCCCCACTCCACAGCCGGTCCCGCTCGTCCGTGGTGGCCTCGACGCGTCCGGCCTCCGCCTCCAGCACCAGAGCGTGGAACCGCACTGCCGCGTCGTGGCCCTGATGCACCGCCGCGGGGCAGCCGCAGCCGAAGTCCGTGTCGCCCCAGCGCCACAGAAGCTCGTCCACCAGCCGCCGCCGCGGGTCCTGGAACTCCTCGAAGGCGATACGGACCTCGTCCTTGCGGTGCCCTCCCACCAGGGGCGAGTCCGTGTCGCCCGGCCAGGTCTCCTCGACCGCGAGGCGGGCGTCCAGACGCTGCCGGTGACTGCGTACCGCACGGCCCTGTGCGTCGGCCGGCAGTCCGGTGACGGCGAAGATGTTCCTGCGGTACAGCCGCACTCCGGCCAGGTCCGCGAAGCGGGACAGATCGCTGGTGCCGCGTACGGCGACGTCCGGCTGCCGCGCCCCGCCGCTTGCCATGTCCTCATGCATGCGTCCCCTCCGCGTCGGGCCGTTCATGTGCCGTGTGGTGTGGCGGGTCATTGGCCGTGCCGTGGGCCGTGTCATGTGCCGCTCCGCTGCTCGGGACCCTCGGGCGGGGCCTGCGGGTACACGTACAGCCGGTAGCCGATGGTCGGGACGGTCTCCAGGATCCGGGGGTGCGCCGGGTCGGGCTCGATGCGGCGGCGGACGGCGCGGACCACGCCCGCGAGGTCCGTCCTGTCGTAGCCGCGGCCCGGCGGCCACTCCTCCCGGGGCTTCCAGAGCGCGGTGATCAGCTCGTCGTGGTCGCAGGCCACCGCCTCGGCGGTCACTGCCTCGGCGTCCGATGCTTCAGTGACCGGCAGACCGCTGCCGCGCGACACCATGTGCCGCAGAAGTTGGTGTCCCTTGGGCCGCAGTCCCTCGACGAGGGTCTCCTTGCCGCCCTCGACCCGGTACACCCGGCTGCCCACCGCGTCGTAACGGATACCGGGGCGAGCCTCCTCCTGCCCCCGTGTCTCCTGGCCCGGCGTCTCCTGCCATACGGGCGCGGGACGGGTCGCGTGCGCGTCGATGTACGTCAGCCGCCAGTAGAGGAGTTCCTCGTCGTCCATCATGTCGCCGAGGACCAGCAGGGTGTCACCGTGCTTCAGCAACTCCCGGCCGCGTACCGGCCGAACCTCGCTGCCCGGCACGTCCCGTTGCAGCAAGGTGCCGTTCCTGGCGTGGTCGGTGACCCACCACTGGCCGAGATCCAGGTCCAGGATGCAGTGCAGCCGACTGATCCAGCCCTGTGGATCGGGGGCGAGCACGATGTCCGGCTCGTGGTTCGGCGCGACGCGGCCGACCGTGTACTGGTCACCCTCCAGTACGTATACGCCCTCCTTCCCCGCAGGAGAGGTCACCTTCAGCTTCGCCGGTCGCACGCCACGCTCACCTCCGCCCTCTCCTGCGGCTTTCGCGCCTGCCTTCCCGAGTCTGCGGACTGCGCAAGCGGCTGGCCATGGAAGGGAGTTGGAATCCGGATGGACACAGGACAGTTGTACCGCCGGGGCCCCGGGACCCCTCCCGGAGCGGCAGGCTGGGGCGACCCTGATCCCGTACGAGATCTCCAAGGAGCCGATATGCCCGACGAACCCGCCGTACACGAACTCCGCCTGGTGGTCACGGCAGCCGACTACGACGCGGCGCTGCACTTCTACCGCGACGTCCTCGGCCTGACCGAGCGCGGCGCGTTCTCCTCCCCCGGCGGACGGGTCACCATTCTCGACGCCGGCCGGGCCACGCTGGAGCTGACGGACCCGAACCACGCCGCCTTCATCGACGAAGTCGAGGTCGGGCAGCGCGTCGCCGGCCACATCCGGGTCGCCTTCCAGGTCGACGACTCCGCCACCACCACCGCACAGTTGGCCGCCGCCGGCGCCCAGGTACTCGCCGAACCGACCCGCACCCCCTGGAACTCCCTGAACTCCCGGCTCGAGGCCCCGGCCGCCCTCCAGCTGACCCTCTTCACCGAGCTCGACGATTAGGCGGTGGGGCGGTTGGGTGCGGGCGGCTGGGGTCGGGTGGTCTCAGACTCACGTCACCGAGCTCACTCCGACCCGCTGTCCGACCTCACGGCGGTCCGCGCCGACGGGTCGACCCCGCCTCCGCTCAGTCCCGCGTCGGCTTCTTCTTGTGGACGAGGAGCAGCGCGGTGGCGCCGATCACGAGCAGGGCGATCCCGATTTCGGCTATCACCGGGGTGGCGCTGGAGCTGCCGGTCTCGGCGAGGTCGGTGCCTCCGGTGGAGGTGCCGCCGACCGTGGCCGGGCTCGGTTCGCTCAGCGTCTGTGTGGTCTCACCGCCCGCGCTGCTCTGCGTCTGGCAGTCGAGGACGCCCTTGAATCGCTTCTCGTAGCCGTTCGGCCCTCTGATCGTGAAGTCGTACGCCTGGTCCTCCTGGAGCGGGATCGTCACCGTCTGCGACGTGCCCGCCTCGATGGTGTGCTCGGCCCCCATCAGCTCGAAGGTGAACGGCTCGTCCCCCGCGTTGGCCGCCGTGATGTCCACGGCTCCCTTCGCGCAGTTCTTCTCGGCCGACAGCGCGGGGATTGCGCCCTCCTCGGCCCAGTTCGCGGTCGCCGTCGCGGAGACCGTCGACTCGCTGGAGCCCGCGAGGATCTGCGTCTGGCTTCTGTTCTCGGAGGCGAAGGCCCGGCCGACCGGCACCGTGGTCGAGGCCTGCACCGTCAGTGCGGCCGAGCCGTCCGCGGCATCCTCGGGCACGTCGAAGAACAGCCGGCTGCCGTCGGCCGCGGAGGTGATGGCCCGGCCGTCCTTGTCGACGACCTTCACCCCGCTCGTCGCGTCGGCGGGCGGCGTCACCCGCACGCTGTCCGCGTTGGTGTGGACCGTGACGGGGCCGAGCAACTCACCGGCGCGCCCGGAGACCGCCGACGGCCCCAGGGTCAGTGAGGCCTCGGGCTCCGCGACGTTCCGCGCGCTCTTGTGCAGGTAGTCGGCGAGCTTTTCCGCCTTCGGGTTCACCGCGTCCACGTCGACACCGTCCGAGTACCGCCAGATCGCCACCTGCGTCCCGGCCGCCGCGTCCTCCTCGGTGAGACCACTCGCGCCGGCCCGCTCGGCCAGTGCCGAGAGGTCGTTCACCTGCGGGTAGGAGTTCTGCAGGATCCAACGGATCCTGCCCGCGTCCGGGTTGCCGCTCAGCGACGTACCGCTCCAGGGCGTCTCCTGGTACTTGGCGGCCATCTGCGTCGGGTGGTCGATGTCGACGCAGTAGGTCTGCAGGGTGCCGCCGTTGTCGACGGACATCTCGAACAGCCCCGCGGGCACCTGCCGGTCCTCGCCGTTGTCGTGGACGACGGCGAGCCCGGACGTCTTCATGCCACCGATGGTGGCGGTCGCGCCGCCCTGGCTCTGCGGGATCTCGTCGGCGGCAGCCGAACCCGCGGTGGCCATCGCGCTCACCACGACAAGCCCGGACACCAGCGTCGCCGCCGCGAGGCGGGCAGCACCTCGCCCGCGTACGGACAACGCAGAGAACGAAGAAAGCACAGAATTCCCCTTCGAGCAGGACCCGTTGACGTGGGGGGTGCGGTCCCACCAGCAGAATCAGTAGCCCCGAGAGCTATGCCCGGCATCCTAGATACGAGGCGCACCACGCTCCTCAGGCATCCCATCGGATAACCGATCCGACTCGGAATTGTTATCGCCAAGATCACATCCGAGCCGGACTTGTCGATAAATCTACGAGGACCGTTCGGGATACATCAGCCGATAAGCCGCACTTCGACCGGTCTACCTGACGTCACGTCACCAATGCTGGTTCGCCCTGCTGTTGGGCAGCCACGGTCGGCCGGCTTCCCAGCTCCGTTTCCCAGCTGGGCTCCGGCCGGGACGGCGCGGACGACGCCAACTCCCCCTTGTTCGCCCGCCGGAACGCCGAGCTGCCGCGCGACAGATCGTGGCCGACCGAGGTCGCCTCGATGTCGGCGTACGTCCATGTCTTGCCGTCGCGTTGATCGGTGCGGACCTTCAACCTGCCCTGGACGAGCACCGGATCGCCCAGCGTCACGGACGCCTGCACATTGGTCGCGAGCGCCCGCTTGGCCCATACCGTGAAGAAATTGGTGTGCCCGTCCATCCACGCGTTCTTCTCGCGGTCCCAGTACCGCTGTGTCACCGCCAGCCGGAACCTCGCCGACGCCCCCGCCGCCGTCTCCCGGTACACCGGCTGCGTAGCGACGTTCCCCACCGCACACACCGTCATCTCGTTCATGGCCGAAGCCCTCCCATGTCCACACGCGTACGGGCCCGTCCCGTACGGCTGCGTCTGCCGCGACGATCGCGCTGTGATCGCCGCCGTCCCAGACTGCCTCCGCCGGCCCGAGCCCGCTGAGCGCTGTGGGCTACCGCCCGGTTGTGGACAACCCCGTCACCCGATCGGGGTTCCGACCCCCGTGACCCGCACGTACTGCTCCCGTACCTCCCGATATCGCAGCAACTCCGCCGCCACCGGATCCAGCACCCGCGCCCGACCGCACGCCGCGGCCGCCTCCCGCAATCGCCGTTCCGCCTCCTGCCCGTACCGTCGTGCCGGCCCGCGTACCGCCAGCTTGCAGGCCCACTCGATGCCAGGACCGCCGACGATGCCGATCACCATCAGCAGCACCGGCACCCCGAGATTCGGTGACATGAAGCCGATGATCTGCCCCAGCAGCCAGAGTCCGCCGATGACTTGGAGGATGGTCATGGACGCCTGCGCCAGCACCGCCACCGGCCACCAGCCGGGCCGCGGCGGTCGCCCGGCCGGAGTCCCGGCCCCTGCCGCCAGCTCGTCCAGCGCCTCGGGCAGCTCCTGCGATCCTCGTACGGCCGCCTCGCGCACCGCCTGCGCCCAGGGCCCTGGCAGTCCGGCGGACGCCTGCTCGGCCACCGTACGCACCGCCTGCTCCACGCGCTGGCGCGCGGTGGCCTCCTCCTCGGCGTGCGGCCGCACGGCCTGGCGCCCGGTCGGCGGTTCACGCAGGTCCTGGTACCAGCGCCACAGCCGCAACCAGGGCGTACCGCAGGCGCGGTTGGCGTGGCGGCACCAGGCGCGCTCGGCGGCCTCTCCGGCGGCCGTGGCGCCCACCGCGTCCGCGAGCCGGTCGGCGAACTCGTCGTGCGCCTCCTCACTGAGCCCGGCCCACTGTCTGTTCGCGTAGACGGGCCACAGCCGCGCCGCCGCCGAGTCCAGGTCGGCGGAGATCCGGCGGGCCGCGGCGCCCCGTTCTGCCACGAAGTGGCCGAGCGCCTCGCGCAGTTCGCCGATGCCCTTCCCGGTGAGAGCGGACACCGCGAGCACGTTCGCGCCCGGTTCGCCGTATTCGCCGAGCGCGATCCCGTCCTCGTCGAGCAGTCGCCTGAGGTCGTCGAGGACCAGGTCGGCGGCTTCTCCGGGCAGTCGGTCGATCTGATTGAGCACGACGAAGGTGACCTCCGCGTGTCCCGCCATGGGCCGCAGATAGCGCTCGTGCAGCACGGCGTCGGCGTACTTCTCCGGATCGACGACCCAGACGACCGCGTCGACGAGCCTCAGGATGCGGTCCACTTGCTCGCGGTGCTGGACGACCGCGGAGTCGTGGTCGGGCAGATCGACGAGGACGAGCCCGCGCAGCTGCGCCTCGGCCTCCGGGCTCTGCAACGGGCGCCGCCGCAGCCGTCCGGGGATGCCGAGCCGGTCGATGAGCGTCGCGGCGCCGTCGCTCCAGCTGCACGCGATGGGCGCGGCGGTGGTCGGCCTGCGTACTCCGGTCTCCGAAATGGCCACTCCGGCGAGCGCGTTGAAGAGCTGCGACTTGCCGCTGCCGGTGGCTCCGGCGATGGCGACGACGGTGTGCTGTCCGGAGAGCCTGCGTCGCGCCGCCGCCGCGTCGAGGACCCGCCCCGCCTCGGCGAGCGTCTTGCTGTCGAGCCGGGTCCGGGACAGGCCCACCAGTTCGCGCAGTGCGTCGAGACGCGACCGTAGCGTCCCGTCGTACACCAGAGGAGCCACGGGTGGCGACCAGGGCTCCCCGACCGGCTCCCGTACGACCTGTCCCTGTCCCTCGTCCGTCGCGGACACGCGCCGTGCGATCAGCCCGTCGTCCCAGAAACCTCCGGAGTCCGTCTCCGTGCCTGTGCCTGCGCCTGTGTCCGTGGAATCCGCGGACTCCATGGAATTCATCGACTCCATGGGCTCAAAGGGCTCCGTGGAAGCGGACTCCCCGGCATCCTCCACGCGCGCGTGCCCGTCGAAATCACCTGTCACCCGAGCGTCCTCCTGTACGGAATCGTCCTCCACGCGCGCGTGCTCACCGTCACCGTCCCCGGGCCCCTCGTCGTCTCTGGTGTGGTCGGAGTGATCCCTGTGATCCGTGGCGGCGGTCATCGCGGTCACCTCTCCTTCTGCAGTACCGACAGCGCGGCGATGAGTTCGGCCTGGGGCTCCGGGCGTACGTCGAGGGCGTCGAGCGGGGCGAGCCGCCGCTCTCGTTCGGCGCGCAGCGTCTTGTCGACGTACTCCGTGAGCAGTCGCCCGCCCCGGTCGCGCAGCCGCAGAGCGCTGTGCGCGCTGATCCGTTCGGCCAGTCGCTCGCCCGCGGACCGCGCCCGTCGGCCGCCCAGGAGCGAGGTGGCGACCAGCGCGGCCACCACCTCGGCGTCGGGCGCGATGCTCTTGTCGAGGCGGCGTACCTCCTCCTCGGCGTACTCCTCGATGACCCGCCGCCAGCGCCGTACGGCGAGCCCGATCCGGTGCTCGGCGCTTTCCGCGCCCGGATCACGGTTCGTCAGGCCGGGGGCGCCCGCGGCAGGTTCGCGGCGCCAGGCCTCGTCGACGCGCTCGTCGGCGGCGGCGACGGCGCACACCAGCAGCGCGGCCAGGCTCTCGACGAGCGCGTCGAGCAGTTCACCTGCGGTGCAGTCCAGTGGATAGCTGCGCCACCGCTTCAACGCGTCCCCGGCGAGCACCGCTCCGGCCTGCAGACGAGCCCGCACGCGCGCGTGCTCGCGGTCGTACGCCCTGTCGACGGCAGCGGTGAGATGCAGCGCGGCGGCGTGCTGCGCGGCCGAGGCATTGGCCAGTTCGGGCATCCGCGTATTCAGCGAGTCGAGCACCCCGCACGCCGTACGCGCCATCACCTGATACCGGGTCTCTGGATCCTGCACCTGATGCGTGAGCCAGGTCCGCAGCGGTGCCACGGCGGTGGCCGGAAGTAGCCCCCCACCCCAGGCGGATTCGGGCAACTCAGGCACGGTGAAGCGGGGTACGTCGCCGAGCCCCGCCTTGGTGAGCAGGGCGCCGTACTGCCGCGACACCTCGGCGACCACCTGGTGCGGCACGCGGTCGAGGACGGTGACGAGGCTGGCATCATGCTCCTTGGCGGTACGCAGCAGATGCCAGGGCACGGCGTCGGCGTACCGCGCGGCCGTGGTGACCATGATCCATACATCGGCGGCGCAGATCAGCTCGGCGGCGAGGACGCGGTTGTCGGCCACCAGGGAGTCGACGTCGGGTGCGTCGAGGAGTGCGAGCCCGTGCGGGAGGGTGTCGGCGGTTTCGATACGCAGTACGCGCGCGCGGTGCCCGCTCGGCTGCGGCAGGTCACCTCTGGGTTCCGGTTGTGGTCTCCATACGCGCGTGAGGTCGGGCAGTACGCGCATTCCGCTGAACCAGTGGTGGTCCTCCGGGTGGCACACCAGCACTGGAGTGCGCGTCGTGGGCCGCAGCACTCCCGCCTCGCTGACGCGGCGCCCCACAAGGGAGTTGACGAGTGTCGACTTTCCGGCTCCGGTGGAGCCCCCCACGACGGCGAGCAACGGCGCTTCGGGGTCCCGCAACCTGGGCACCAGATAGTCGTCGAGCTGTGCGAGCAGTTCGTCGCGGTTGGCACGCGCGCGTGGGGCCCCCTCCAGGGGCAGCGGGAAACGTGCGGCGGCGACACGATCGCGCAGGGCGGAGAGTGCGTCGAGCAACTGAGGCCGTACGTCCAAGGTCACCACATGCGAAGAATGCCCAATTTTGGAGTCTTTCTGAAGCATATGGCTATATCTGCGCGCCGATCGGACACACGGGGCGGAAGGGACGACTGGGGCGCAGGCATAACGAGTACACAACACCAGAGGCGCGAGACGCCAAAAGCGATGCATGAATCGCACCTGCCTGCGATTATCAGGACCGCTTCACCGAACCTCCACATTGAGCCACGGAGGCGAAGCACCGGGGACCAGGGCAAGGGAGCCCTATCCTTGTCCCCGGCAAGGTCACGGATCCGCCCACACCCGGGTATCAGTGCCACCGGCCACCACACCTGGCCCCCGTAGCTCAGTGGATAGAGCAGGCGCCTTCTAAGCGCTTGGCCGCAGGTTCGAGTCCTGCCGGGGGCGCCCAACCTGCGGCTGCCGTGTGAGGGAAGTCCAGGTTGAGGCCGGTGACGGTGAGGGTGCGAACCGAGCGGGTCTCGCGCCGCCCGTGCCCGGCCTCACTCTCGTAGCACCGCGCGGTCACTTCCTTCCAAGGCAAGGAGCGCAGCGCATCGTGCAGCGTCGGCTGGTTCCCCTTGACCACCAGCACGTAGTGCGCCTTCTTCTCCTCCCGGCATACGGCGATGCTCACCGCGCGTGGTCACCACTGGCTCCGTGCGACCGCCAGGCCGGCTGGTTCTCGGTGGGCGCGGCGGCGTCGGTGGCGGCGCACCAGTGCGGGCAGCCACGGCACGGCGCCGAGCACGGACAGGAGCGACAGCAGCGGGATGCGCCACCAGGCCGAGACCTGCGACGGTGGCGGAGGTTGCTCCTTGGCCACCCACGGTCGTGCGGTCTTCGACCATGCCAGGAAGGCGTCACCGACCGGGACCAGGCCGAAGGCGTACCGCTTGGTCCATGGGGTGTGGATCGGCAGGCCGGCTACTTCGCTTACGCCTGCCAGCGCGGCGGCGAGGGGGGCGTCGCCGTGGACCTGGGCCGCGCCGATGGTGACCACGCTCGCCGACAGGCTCACGCCGAGCGGGAGCGGGCCGGAGTCGACGTCGGCCGGGCCGTCCATGCCGTCGGGGTACTCCCGCACGGCCGGCCCGAGGCCGAGAGGCGAGGCGATGTACCGGTTGCGGAAGTGCAGGTATTGCTGACGGGCGAAGACCGGGTCGATGTCGATCAGGAAGCGCTGAATGAGGCTCTGCGAGGTGCCCCTGGCCACCTCAATCGGGTCGCCGGTGTCCGGGGCGGCCCGGTGCGGGAGCAGTCCGGTGCGCGGGTCGAGCCGCTGGCGCACCTCGCGCAGCCACCGCTGGACGGTTTCGGTGAACCGGTCGGGCAGCAGGGTGTCGTGCAGCCGCAGCGATGCGATCGCCACGGTCGAGTCGACCGGCCACGCCTGACCGAGGTACGCCTCCAGATACGGCGACCTCGAGGCGTCGAAAGCCGCGCCGAGCGCGGCCGAGTCCCGGGTGAACCGCCGTACCTCGGCCTGATCGCGCTGCCCGGCCGGTTGCAGGCTCAGCACCCCGCCGCGCAGCCAGTTGCTCCAGCCTCGGTGGAAAACGCCGTACGGCGGGGTGAGGCTCGGGCTGAACGGGGCACGGCCGGACGGAGAGTCCAGCCGCCGCAGCGCCCACCGTGCCTCTCGCAATGCCGTCGAACGCTCGCCGACCGGTTCGCGCATCCCGATCTCGACCCAGCTCAGACCATAGAGCGCGTGCAGGAAGAAGTAGCCCTCGGGAAACATCCCCTGCGCCTCGCCGCCGGCCCCGTCGTCCAGCGCCTCACGCAGGAACGCCAGCTGCTGCCGGACCCCGGGCGGCTCGCCGTCCGTGCCCGCGGTGGCGGGCACGACCAGCCGCACCGCGCCGAGCAGGGCACAGACGCTGACCAGCACCGCGACCAGCCGACGCGACCAGCGCAGCACACGACGCCCTGCCGACGGCGGTGAGGGCCGGTCGTCGGTGCGCCCCGCCTCGGCCTCCGCGCCGGGACCGGTGTCGGCCGTTACCTCTGTACCGATCTCCAACCCATGACTCCCTCGTCGTCATCTGGCAGTGCCACCGCCATGCACGACGCGAGTGCCAACAACGAGGTTCCCTCCATGTCCTGCGACAGTTGGGGTGGCGTCTTCGCCGTCGTCGTGCGCCTGGCCCGCCGCCCGGTCCCGCTTCTCCTGGACAAGGACGGGCGGGCTGGGAGTGGGGGCGCTGCGGCAGACGCCGTTGCCGTGTGCGCAGCGGCGGACACGGCACGAACGGCCGAGGGCCGCGGGGCCTGTTCCGGCGTCTTGAAACGCCCGTCAGTGCGGGCCGGGTCGGTCAGGGCGGCGTCGGTCGTCCGGCCCCCAACCGGTTCACTTCATCGCGGCAGGTGGTCATGATCGCCCCAGGCATACTCTGCGACATGAATGCGATGGATCCATTCCGCAACGAAGCCCGCAGCCGCGACTTACCGGAGGACGAGGTCGAGCGATGGCTCGGCACCGTCCGTCCCTGCGCGATGCTGGGCACCGCTGGTGAGGCGCCGCCCGGCAGCCCGGTGGCCGGACGACTCGGCGGGCTGCCGCCGATGCCCGAGGACGAACCCGTTCCGCGCCTGCCGTTCCTCGCCTCGGTCGACCTCGCGGCCATCCCGCCCGGCGCGACGGACATCCCGCTCCCGAAGGAGGGCACGCTGCTCTTCTTCGCGAGCACGGAGAACCCGTGGAATGGCCGCGAATGGTCCCGGCTCGTCTACGTCCCGGTCGGCACGCCCGTCTCCGAACGCCGTCCGGGCGGCGAGTACCAGCCGCCGGTCCACCCCACCCAAGATCTACATCTGATGATCGAGCCCTCGCTGCCCAACCGCGGCTACGCAACCGAGGAGTTCCCGCACGCCGGCGACCTGGGGGAGGTGTGGTGGGAGACCTGCGACGAGATGCAGACGGGCGGAACGGTGCAGATGGGCGGCTACCCCTGGGTCTGGAACGCGGATCCAACCACGGACTACGACCACGGCCCGGGCGACTGGGTGCTGCTCGCCGAACTCGGCGGCGAGGATCTGACCGAAGGTGACCTGGGCATCATCGACTGGGTGATCCGCCGGGACGACCTGGCCGCCCGCCGCTTCGACCAGGCCCGGGCCTGCTTCGACATGACCTGACGCAGCCTCAGGCGAGGCGCACACCCTCGCGGAGACCGCGAGGCTCGGCTCCACCCGCGCGCCCGGCACGATCAGTGTCCGGTAACACTGATGCCTCTGCTCCTCTTCCTCTACGGCCTGGACGAGTCCGTGCTGCCGCCAGGCACGCCGCCGACGTTCCACTGACCTCTCGCAGGGATCAGCACACATCGCCCCCGACAACACTCCGAAGAGATCAGCAGGCACTCAAAGGTCAGCCGATGGGTCGAAGCACGCGCACCGTCATGTGCATGCGGTCGCGGAAGCCGAGGTGCTCGTACAACCTGCGCGCGCGGGAGTTGTCCGACAAGACGTGGAGGAACGGCCGCCGCCCACTCACGACGATGTCGTGCACGAGCGAGCGGGTGATCGCCCCGCCCAGGCCGCGACCGGTATAGCCGGCGTCCGTGCACACGGCGCTGATCTCCGCCCATTCGCCAGGGTGCATACGCTCGCCAGCCATGCAGACGAGCTCGCCCTCGTCCCACAGCCCGCGGTAGCCGCCCAGTTTGACCGTCTCATGCTCGAACGGGCCGGGATGGGTGCGCTCGGCGAGAGCCACCATGGCGTCGACATCGTCGGAACCGAGCGGTGTGAACGCCGGGTAACCGCCCTCCGGGCGTGAGCCGAGCGCGGCCGCCGACGAGCCCCACACCATCTGGGAGCCGGACAGCACCTGCAGCTCCTGCCAGCCGGGCGGGGTCTGCGAGCAGACGACGGCCACCGTGTCGCTTCCCGTCACCTCGGCGAGCTCGTCCCACGCGGCCGGATCCCGCTCGTCCGCGACCGCGGCGAACGGAGAGACCGAGGACCGGTACCGCCGAGCCTTCTCACCGCCCACGGCATGGGCGGCATCGGCTCCCGTGAGCGAGAACCAGACTGGATTGTCGAGCTGGGCCGCACGCTCGGATCGGTGGCGCTCGGCCATTCGTACCTCTTTCCGGAGATCTGAATTCGATACTCAAGCGGCGGGGACCGGAAACGGAACGACAGTCACCGCGCCAGTCCCCGACCCTACTCAGATGGCGACCATGCCCGCGTCGACGTTGAGGACGGTGCCGGTGACGTAGCGCGATGCGGCGGATGCCAGACACAGGACGGCGTGTGAGGTGTCGTCGCGTTCAACAGAGATCGCCGGCAAGACAGTTGCGTAAGGCGCCTGGTAGCCGGCCGCGAAGTCGATCAGGGCGAGCCTCTTACCCGGCCTGCCATAGATCAGCGCTCGCACCGGCCCAAGGTCGAGGCATCGAAGCCACGGAGGCCGACATGTCGTCCAGAGCGACGCACAGACGCAGGTCAACGCCGAAGACGTCACCCTGGCAAGGACCGGCGCCGACCGGTAAAGCCCGCGGCCGGTAGCGGCTCTCGCGACGTGAGAGCCGCTGGGCCACAGGCCGGTCCCCGCCGTGTCACAGGACGGTCCGGCGATGGTGCCCGACTGCCCGCGTCGGCAAGGATGACCGGGTGAACGATCACCTAGCAGAGAACGCCTCCGCCCCGCGCCCTCCGCGCGGGGCGGCCCGCTGTGCCGAGGCCGCCCTCGCCCTCGCGGGCGTGGCCTGGACGGCGCGGGCCGTGTGGCAGATCCGCCTCGCCGCGGCCGGTGAGCCGGCGTCCGGGCCGCCCGACCAGGGCAACGGCAATCACCGCACGCCGACCTCGCTGGAGGACGCGTACCACATCGTCAGCGCCGTGGGAGACATTGCCACCGGGCTCTGTGCGCTCGTCTTCCTGCTCTGGCTCGTGCGCGCCCGCGACAACGCCCGCGCCCTCTCGGGCGAGCGCCCGCGCTACTCCTGGCCCTGGATCTACCTGGGCTGGATCGTCCCCGTCGCGAACCTCTGGGTGCCCCGCGGCATCGTCGCCGACGTGCACCGCGCGAGCGCCCCGGGCGAGCCGCTGCCCCGCGCCCTGAACTGGTGGTGGGGCCTGTGGCTGACCGGGATGCTCAGCGGGGCGGGCCTGATGTACGCCGACTCCACGGACGAGGTCATCGCGCGTGCCTACACGGACATCTGGCAGCTGCTGCTCTCCGACGCGGTGGTTGTGGCCGCGGCCGTGGCGGGCGTCCTCGTGGTACGGGCCGTCACCGTGGCGCAGACCGGGCGTACGGCCGACGCCGTACGCCACGACACCGCCCCAGCAGCGTGAAACCGAGCGGCTACCGTCGCTGTCTCACACACCGACACCCGGACAACTACCGCCGTTGGAGGCACGCATGGCCGTATCGCCTGCCGCCGCAGAGCGGACGGGCAGCCGGCCGGGACTCGAACCCGCGGCCAAGCCCGCCGTGTCGAGCACCGTCCCGCCGCCCCGTTCCCGGAACGGCGGGACCGATCGCCCGTCTACGACTCGTCCAACGATTCGACAGCGGCTTTGGGGCCCTCCGGTCGCGGTCGACCACCTCTGACACCGTGGGCCGCCCGGCTGTGGCGCAGCCGCCCGTTGACGAGCCCCGTCATGCGATCTCCCTTCGTGTAACGTTCCACGAAGGGATGCCCAAAAGATTGAAGCGAACAGACCGGAGCCGTCAAGTCATCCGCGAATAACGTTCCGGGAACGCCAAAAGGGGCAGAGCGGCGCATGACAACGGAGGTGCGCACCAGTGCAACCGGCAGGCGGCTCGAAGAGGGCCACCATCACCGACGTCGCGCGCAGTGCGGGCGTGTCCACCTCCGCGGTGTCGAAGGTGCTGCGCAACGCCTACGGGGTGAGCCCCGCGATGCGTGAGCGGGTGCAGACGGCCATGGCCGAGCTGGGCTACCGCCCGCACGCCGCCGCCCGCGGCATGAGGGGCCGCACCTACACGATCGGTGTCCTGCTCGCGAGTATCCGCAACGCCTTCTACGCCGACCTCCTGGACGGCGTGAACGCGGCTCTGCGGAACACCGAGTACGCGCTGTTCATGGGCTCCAGCGGCTCCTCCGAGATGGAGGACCAGACCAAGCTGATCCACGCCATGGTGGACCGGCGGATGGACGGGCTGATCCTGATCGCGCCCGCCGTTCCCCGCGCGGAGGTGGTGGGCATCGCCGCCGAGGTGCCGACGGTGGTGATCGGCCACCACGACCCCTCGCCGGCGTACGACTGCGTGGTCAACCAGGACGGGGCCGGCGTCGACCTGGTCGTGGACCACCTGGTCGGACTCGGGCACCGGGACATCGCGCACGTATCGCATCCGACGGTGCGCGGCAGCCAGTGGGAGCAGCGGCCCGAACACCACGTCCGGGCCGCCTACCGCGAGGCGATGGCCCGGCATGGTCTGACAGACCTGGCCCGGGTGGTGCACTCCGGGTACTCGGACGAGGGCGGCTACCGCGGCGCCATGGAGCTGCTCACCTCCACGCGCCCGCCCACCGCGATCTTCGCCGGCGCGGACGTGGCCGCGACCGGTGTCTTCCGGGCCGCCGCCGAGCTCGGTCTGCGCATCCCCGGCGACCTCTCGCTCGCCGGATACAACAACACCTCCGTCGCCGCCCTCGCCCCCGTGAGCCTGACCAGCGTCGACCAGGCGGGCGCCATGATGGGCGAGACCGCGGCCCGGCTGCTGCTGGAACGGATCGAGAAGCGGCGTGACCGCGCCGTCGTCACGGCCTCGACACCGCACCTGGTGACGCGGAGCAGTACCGCACCGCCCAGCGCCTGATCAACAGCCCACGCCCTCACCGCAGGGCGGACGGATCCACATCCGGCGGACGGACACCGAACCGACGCCGTGGCGAGCGGACGCAGCGACGCCGCGTGCAGGCGATCCGGTGCACGGCCTGCCGCGTCCGCCCGCCGGGAATTTCCCGCCACTCCTCTTGACGCGCCAGTCATCTCCACCTCAGGGTTGAGTCGTTTCAGCGTAGAACGTTGCACACAACACAGGAACGCATGTTGCGCCTTGCGGCGACGTCAGCCACGAACACCCACCGTATGAAACGATTCAACACTGTGGAGATGCCATGGTCCGTAAACGCTCGCTCTTGTTCGTACTCCTGAGAGGCTTTCTCGTGTTGGCCGTGGTCGGAGGCGCGGCGGTCCTGCCAGGCTCCGTGTCCAGCGCGGCGTCGGTGCGTGACGCGCCGTTCGCCGCCAAGGCCCTGTCCACCAACGGCCGGGTCAACCCGTTGGGCATCGGCGGTGAAGACCCGGTCTTCGGCTGGCAGTTGACGTCGGCCCGGCGGGCGGCTTCGCAGAAGGCCTACGAGATCCAGGTCGGACGTACGCCGCGGTCCGCCGATGTGTGGTCGTCCGGCAAGGTGGCGTCCGACCGTCAGGTCGGCGTGCGGTACGGCGGTCCTGAGCTGGAGGCGGGCACCCGTTACCACTGGCGCGTTCGGGCCTGGGACGGCAAGGGAGTTGCCAGTCCGTGGAGTGCGAGCGCGTACTTCGAGACCGGCCTGCTGGACTCCGGCGACTGGGACGGCGCCCAGTGGATCACGCGTCCTGCGGCTCCCAGTGAGCTGGACAGGTGGACCGACTACACCGCCACGGTCGAGTTCGAGCTGGACAGGGCCGCCTTCGGCATGTTCCTGCGCGCCCCGGATGTGAGCAATGGCTACATGTGGCAGTTCAGCGCCACGGGCGCCACCCCGATGCTGAGACTCCACAAGCAGGTCAAGGGCACCTACTCCGTGGTGCAGCAGGTGGATCTCGCGTCCCATGGCTTCACCAACGCAGGCCTCCTCGAGGGCAGGCACACCGTCCGCTACGACGTGGCGGGCAGCACCATCAGGACGACCCTCGACGGCAAGCCGGTCAACACCTTCACGGATTCCACGTTCCCCAAGGGCTACATCGGCTTCCGCACCCACGCGTGCTGCGAGGAACGCGGAACGGTCCACGACGCCGTCGTCACCGGCGCCGACGGCACCACCCTGCTCGACACCGACTTCGCCTCCGGACGCAACCCGTTCACCGGCGGTGAGATCGCCGACTCCGCCCTCGTCGTGTCCGGCACCACGGACGCCCTCTACCAACCCGCGGCCCGGCCGCAGCCGCTGCTGCGCAAGGACTTCGCGACCAGGAGCGGCAAGAAGGTCGCCTCCGCGCGCGTCTACGCGTCGGCACTCGGCCTCTACGAGCTGGAGCTCAACGGCAAGCCGGTCGGTGACCAGGTGCTCGCCCCGGGCTGGACGAACTATCACAAACGCATCCAGGCCCAGACCTACGACGTGACGAAGCTGCTCGCCCGCGGCGACAACGTGATCGGCGCTTCCCTGGCGGACGGCTGGTGGGCCGGCAAGGTCGGGCTCGGCTGGAGCCGCCAGTACGGGGACACCCCCGCTCTTGTGGCGAAGATGCGCATCACGTACACCGACGGATCGGTTCAGTGGATCGCCACGGACGGTTCGTGGAAGGCGGGCGACGGCCCCTACGTCAAGGCCGACCTTCAGGACGGCGAGACCTACGACGCCCGTCTGCAGCCGGCGGGCTGGAGCCGGCCCGGGTTCGACGACGCGAAGTGGGAGCCCGCCGCGAGCCTGGAGTCCCGTACCGCCCTGCTGGTCCCGCAGAGCGACGAGCCGGTGCGCCGGACCCAGGTGCTCCAGGCCCGCAAGATGACCGAGCCCACCCCCGGAACGTACGTCTACGACCTCGGCCAGAACATGGTCGGTGCGTCACGCCTGACCCTCACCGGCTCCGCGGACCAGTCGGTCAAGATCCGCTACGCGGAGGTGCTCAACAAGAACGGCACTCTCTACACCGACAACTTCCGCAGCGCCAAGGTCACCGACCGCTACACCTTCGCCGAGAACGGAACGGTGACCTACGAGCCCACCTTCACCCAGCACGGCTTCCGCTACATCGAGATCACCGGGGTGACCGAACCCCCCGCGCTCGCCGACGTCAAGGGCGTCGTATGGGGATCCGACCTCCCGTCCACCGGCACGCTGAAGACCTCGGACAGCATGCTCGACCAGCTGGTGAGCAACATCTCCTGGAGCCAGCGCGGCAACTTCCTCTCCATCCCCACCGACACTCCGGCCCGCGACGAGCGCCTGGGGTGGACGGGTGACATCAGCCTGTTCGCGCCGACGGCCAACTACCTGGTCGACACCCGCGCGTTCCTGTCCCACTGGATGGCGGACGTACGCAACTCCCAGTACGCGAACGGGGACTTGCCGGCGGTCGTACCGACTCCCCAGGGACAGTTCGGCGACAGCGGTGTCGGCTGGTCGGACGTGATGATCACCGTGCCGTACTCCGTGTGGCGTTCCTACGACGACACCCGCATCCTGCGGGAGAACTACCCCGCCATGCGGAAGTTCTTCCAGTTCGTGCGCGACAGCGCCGGAGCGGACCTGCTCGAGCCCGGCCGCACCACGTTCTTCACCGACGACTGGCTGCACCTGGACGACCCCACCGAGCAGGGCGTCCTGGGCACGGCCTACTACGCCGAGAACGCCCGCATGATGGCCGAGGTGGCCAAGGCCCTGGGCGACGACGCGGCGGCGGCCGACTACGGCAAGCTCTCCGCCGACATCCGCGACGCCTTCACCCAGGCCTACGTCGCAGCCGACGGCACGGTCAAGCGCAACTCGCAGACCGGATACGCGCTGGCCCTCGGCATGGACCTGATCTCGGATCCGGCACTGGTCGAGAAGGCCGGTGAGAAGTTCGTGGCCAAACTGGCGCTCACCGACCACCACCTGCGGACCGGTTTCATCGGCACACCGCTGCTGTTGCCCGCGCTGAGCAAGATCGGCCGCGACGACCTGGCGTACAAGATGCTGCTGCACAAGGACTATCCGTCCTGGGGTTACGAGGTCGCCAACGGTGCCACCACCATGTGGGAGCGCTGGAACTCGATCATGCCCGACGGCAGCTTCGGCCCGGTCGACATGAACTCCTTCAACCACTACGCCTACGGCGCCGTGGGCGACTGGATGTTCCAGAACATCGGCGGCCTCTCCGCGCTCGAGCCCGGCTACAAGCGCTCCAGGATCGCGCCCGTGCCCGGCGGGAACCTGACGCAGGGCTCCGGGAAACTCAAGACCGTCTACGGCCTTCTGTCGTCCAAGTGGAGCGCCCGCGACGGCGAGTTCGACCTGAAGGTGACGGTGCCGGTCAACACCGTCGCGGAGGTCCACGTGCCGTCGAAGACCCGCCAGGCGGTCACCGAGAACGGCCGGCCGGCCGACGCCGCCGAGGGAGTCAGGTTCCTGCGGATGGAGGACGGGGCTGCCGTATTCGAGGTGGGGTCGGGGTCCTACAGCTTCGGCGTCGAGTAGGCCGCGGTTGAGCCGGTGGCAGGGGGTGCGGCCGGACCGATTCTCCGCCTGCCCTGGGCGCCACCCTGTGCCCGCGCCGCACAGCCGAGGGCGTCTCGCTCTCATCGGCGCGGGCACGCCGGACCCGGCTCAGGTCTCCCTTTCCGGTGTGTAGTCGGCCTCATCCAGTCCGAAGGTCCAGGCGACGCCCTCCCGGGCGGTCCGGGTCCGTGGCGGCACTCGTAGCCAGTACGTGCGGTGGGTGCCGTCGGGCTCCGGGGTGGAGTTGAGCACTTCGACCATCACCAGTGGCTCGTCCCCCGCCAGTGCGATACGCCACAGCACACCTGCGTCGTCCCGCTGCACGGGCTCGGCTCCGGACTCCTCCAGGTAGCGCTCGTAGCCGTAGTGCTCCAGCATGACGCGGCGCAGCTCGGCGTTCTCCTCCTCACGGATCCGCTGCGGGGTCAGCCCGGCGAGTCCGTCGAGGAACTCGGCGGGGACCGGCATGCCACGCCAGGCGTGCAGCGCGAATCCGTCGGGGAAGGCGAGCGCCGGTCCGTCTCCGCGGTCGAGCCGGCCCGCCTCGTCCCGGTGCAGTTCCACGGGGCGTTCGCAGACGACCGCGGTCTTCTCGTACGGCCACCACCAGCCGGCGGCGCGGGCGACGGCGGCGATCCCGTCGAGCTCCTCCCCGCCGTCCTGGCCGTCGAAGGCCGCCAGCCAGGCCGCGTCGTGCTGCCCCAGCACGGCGTCGAGCAGCACCAGCCGGACGGCCTGCTCACCTCCCGGCGCACCGGCCAGGGCGTCGGTCACACCGGTCCGTATGCGCTCGGTCAACATGGCCGTGATGTCCCACAGCTGAGCGCCTGTCAGAGCCCAACGCTCCGCCCAGCCGGCCGGCCCGAGCCGGCCGGCGACCCGCTCCCGTACGGCGGCCCACGGCCGGGTGCGCACCGCCTCGCGGACGCTTCGGCCGGCTGTGCCCTCCGCCGTGAGCCGTGCGGCCAGTGCCGCGCCCTCGCGGGGCGAGCCCGCCCAGACGATGCGCTCCGGCTCGGGCAGGCCCGCCAGCCGGTAGGCCAGGCGTACGCCGTCCTCGGCGGTCGCGCGGTCCGCCGGGCCGGTCGCCGCGACCACCTCGCGCCACAGCGCCATCGTGTCCCTCTGCGCCGTCGTGTCCACCTGTGCCGTCTCCGTCGGTGTCGTCATCGTGCCGCTCCCCCGTTTTCTCAGTCCGCCACGACGCGCACCGCGCCGGGCGCGTACTCGCGCTGCCGCACCACTCGGTACCAGCCCTTGGGCAGCGGTATCGCCGCGTGCTCCTCGTGCACCACCCGCCCGCCGTCCGGGACATGGAGGTAGGAGGCGCCGAACGGCCCGGGCTCCCGGACCAGGGTCCCCGGCCCGACCACCGCGTGGGCGTGTCCGGTGACCTCGCCGAGAGCCAGCACGAGCCGCCCCCGCGCGTCCCGTGGCTGCCGCGGCAGCGTGTCCGTGCCCTGCGGCACGGCTGCCTCCGCGATGGGCACGATCAGGACATCCCCCTGCCGGTACATGCATGTCTCCCTTCGCCGTCGGCGCCTCGCCGACCGATGACCAAGACGCTACGCCGGGGGTCTGACAACGCCCCCGCAACAGCCCCGAACCGCGTCGGCACAGCCCGTCGACGGCGATGTCAGTGCGACTTGGTAGAAATCTCCGCACCAGCAGTTCCCGTCCACCTCAGGAGATCCACGGCCATGTCCTACGTCGAGCATCTGCAGGAACTGCACGGCCTACCGGCCTTCGACTTCCCCAAGCCCGGCGCCGGCCAGGAGCTGCCGGAGGCGGGCGCCGTGGCCTGGCGGCTGGCCATCGCCCCCTACGAGGACCCTTCGGAGGACTTCGGTGCCCTGTGGGACCGCTTCATCGACTCCGTCGACCTCGCAGGTGTCCGCGCGATCGTCGTGGGCCAGTGGGACGAGCCGTACGAGAACGACTCCAGCGGCATCGTGCAGCGCCTCGTGGACGCCCGGGACCGGCTGACCTCGCTTCGGGCCGTGTTCATCGGGGACCTGGAGATGGAGGAGGCGGAGATCTCCTGGATCGAGCAGTCCGATGTCACGCCGGTCCTCGAGGCCTATCCGCTGCTGGAGGAGTTCGGGATCCGCGGCGGCACCGGACTGCGCTTCCCGGCGGTCCGGCACAAGCACCTGCGCCGGCTCCGCTTCGAGGCCGGCGGCCTGCCCGGCGAAGTCGTGCGCGGTGTCGCCGCCAGCGAGCTCCCCGCGCTGGAGTACCTCGACATGTGGCTCGGCGTCGAGGAATACGGCGGTGACGCGACGGTCGCCGACTTCGCCCCACTCCTGGCCGGCGGACGCTTCCCGGCACTGCGCCATCTCGGCCTGCGCAACAGCGAGATCCAGGACGAGATCGCCGCCGCCGTCGCCGGGGCCCCGGTCGTCGCCCAGCTGAAGTCGCTCGACCTGTCCCTCGGTGTGCTCACCGACGAGGGCGTGACGGCGCTGCTCGGCGGCCAGCCGCTCACCCACCTGACCCGGCTGGACCTCCACCACAACTTCGTCACCGAGCCGGTGACCCAGCGGATCCGGGCGGCGCTGGAGCCGTCCGGCGTCGAGGTCGACCTGTCCGAGCCCGGCGACTCGTGGGAGGACGACGGCGTCGTCCACCGCTTCACCGCCGTCGCGGAATGAGGCCGTGATGACCCTCCCCCTGAGCGAGGCCGCGGCCGCCCGGGTCCGTACGGCCTTCGGCTCCGCCGGGACCGAGGCGGACCTGCCGGAACATCGGACGCCACACGGACCGGAGCGTCAGACGTCGCCCCGCTCGGACCATCAGACGCCACACCGCCGGCGGGACCAGGAGAGGCACCATGTCGCCGTCTCCGAATAGTCCCGCGGTGCGGCTCCCCACCCCCGGTACCGGCCTGCGGTTCGCTGTCGTCGGCAATCCCGAGAACCGGCGGACGACGATGTTCGCCGCCGCCGTCCGCGCGGTGGGCCACCCGGCACCACGCGTACTCGCCTGGCGGGACGTGCTGCGCGGGCGGTACGCCTTCACGCCGGGCGAGTTCGTACGGATCGACTCCCCCGGTGAGAACGCCGAGGTCGACCGGCTGCTGCGGGGCACCGACGATCCCGCCCGGGTCGAGGGAACGGCTCTGTGGCACCGGCGTTTCACCGCTGCGGTCCGGGAGGTGACGGGCGCGGCGCACCGTGCGGGCGCGGTGCCTTCCGCCGACCCGGAGGATGTCGCGGTGCTGTTCGACAAGCGGCGCTGCCATGCCCGGCTCGCCGCCGCGGGCGTCCCGGTGCCCTCGGCCCTGACGGGTCCGGTCGGCGGCTGGGAGGAGCTCAGGGAGCAGCTGAGGGCCGCCCGTGTCTCGCGGGCGTTCGTGAAGCCGGCCCACGGTTCGTCGGCCTCCGGTGTCGTGGCGCTCACAATGGCGGGCCCCGGCCGGGTGAAGGCGACGACCTCCGTGGAGACCGCTCCCGACGGCCGCCTGTACAACTCCCTGAGGGTGCGTCACTACACCTCGGAGCCCGAGGTCGCCGCCCTCGTCGACGCGCTGGCCCTCGACGGGCTCCACGTCGAGCGGTGGCTGCCCAAGGCGTCGCAGAGCGGCCGGGCCGCCGATCTGCGGGTGGTCACGGTCGCCGGACGTGCCACGCATTCCGTCGTACGGACCAGCCGGCACCCCATGACGAATCTGCATCTCGGCGGCGTCCGCGGCGATCTGGACATGGCACGCGAGGCGATCCGGTCCGCGGGCGGCAGCTTCGACGAGGTGCTGGAGACGGCCGAGCGGGCCGCCGCGTGCTTTCCGGGCACGCTGTGCGTCGGCGTGGACATCCTGCCGACCACGGGGTGGCGCCGTTTCACCGTCGGTGAGGTGAACGCCTTCGGGGATCTGCTGCCCCGCCTGACCGGCCTGCCCGGCAGCGGCGCCGAGGGCCTGGACACGTACGCCGCGCAGGTCGCCGCCGCACCAGCCGCCATACGGAGCGCGGTACGACGCGCAGCACGCGAGGAGCGCCACCATGACGCCACCGCTTGACATGAACGAGGTGGTGGGCAGCCACGACCTCCTGCTGGTCACCCTCGACACGCTCCGCTACGACGTGGCCCAGGAACTGGCGGCAGCCGGCCGCATCCCGAACCTGGCCCGGCATCTGCCCGGCGGCGTCTGGGAGCGCCGGCACGCTCCCGGCAGCTTCACCTACGCCTCCCACCAGGCGATGTTCGCGGGCTTCCTGCCGACACCGGCCGCACCGGGTCCGCATCCCCGGCTCTTCGCCGCCCAGTTCGCGGGCAGCGAGACCACCGCGAACGGCACCTTCGTCTACGACACTCCCGACCTGGTGTCGGGTCTGGCCACCGTCGGCTACCGCACCGTCTGTATCGGCGGCGTGGGCTTCTTCAACCAGCGGGGGCCGCTGGGCTCCGTCCTGCCCGGCATGTTCCAGGAGAGCCACTGGGAGCCGGAGTTCGGGGTGCCCTCCCCCACGTCCTTCGAGGCACAGGTGGCCCGCGCCGAGAAGGTGATCGCCAAACTCCCCCAGGAGCAGCGTCTGTTCCTCTTCGTGAACGTGTCGGCCCTGCACCAGCCCAACTGGTTCCATCTGCCCGGCGCCACCCGCGAGGCGGGCGACACACTGGCCACCCACACCGCGGCGCTCGAGTACGTGGACCGGCACATGGGGCGGCTCTTCGCGGCCGCCTCCAGCCGCCGTCCGTGCTTCGCCATCGTCTGCTCCGACCACGGCACCGCCTACGGCGAGGACGGCTACACCGGTCACCGCATCGGCCATGACGTCGTCTGGACCGTGCCCTACGCCCACTTCTTCCTGGACTCCCCCGACAAGGCGGCCCGATGACCCTCACCGATACGGCGGCCCCGCCCGCCGTCCGCCCGTACCAGCACTATGTCTACGCGTATCCGCACAAGACCGCGTACGGCCCGCTGAGCCGGGAGCAGGCGTCGTTGCGTGAACTGTGGGCGGACGAGCCGAAGGACGCCCTCTCGCTCTACTTCCACATCCCGTTCTGCGAGGTGCGCTGCGGCTTCTGCAATCTCTTCACCCGGATCGGGGCGCCCGACGGCCTGACCACCGCCTACCTGGACGCGCTGGAACGTCAGGCGGCCGCGGTGCGCGAGGCGCTGGGCGACAGGGCGCGGTTCGCCGGCGCGGCCTTCGGCGGCGGCACTCCGACGTTCCTCACGGCCGCGGAGCTGGAGCGGCTGTGCGATCTCGCCGAGCGTGGCCTCGGCGCGGATCTGACCGCGATCCCGCTGTCCGTGGAGGCCTCGCCCGCCACGGCGACCGCCGACCGGCTGGCCGTGCTGGCCGAGCGCGGCACCACGCGCCTGAGCCTGGGTGTGCAGAGCTTCGTCGACGCCGAGGCGCGATCCGCCGTACGCCCTCAGCGCCGGGCGGACGTCGAGGCGGCCCTCGCCCGGATCCGCGACGCCGGCATCCCCGTCCTCAACATCGACCTGATCTACGGCATCGAAGGACAGACCGAGGAGTCGTGGCGCCGTTCCCTGGACGCCGCCCTCGCCTGGCAGCCGGAGGAGCTGTATCTCTACCCCCTCTATGTGCGCCCGCTCACCGGTCTCGGTCGGCACCGCGACGCGGCCCTCGGCGACGCCGAGAGGAACGCCGAGAACGAGGCCGAGTGGGACGAGCAGCGGCTGCGGCTGTACCGCCACGGCCGCGACCATCTGCTCGCGTGTGGCTACGAGCAGGTGTCGATGCGCATGTTCCGCCGCCTGGGCGCCCCCACCACCGGCGGGGAGGACTACGCGTGCCAGACCGACGGCATGGTCGGCCTCGGCTGCGGCGCCCGTTCGTACACCTCCCAGCTGCACTACTCCTTCGACTACGCCGTGGACATGCACCGCATCCGCGGAATCATCGACGACTACACCGGCCGCGCGACCGACGACTTCCGCCACGCCGACTTCGGCTGGCGGATGAGCGCGGAGGAGGCCCGGCGCCGCCATCTGCTGCAGTCGCTGCTGCAGGCCGAGGGGATGCCCGTCGCGGACTACCGGACCCGCTTCGGCACCTCGCCCGGTGACGACTTCGCCACCGAGCTGGCCCGGTTCCACGACCGGGGCTGGCTGGACGACTCCGCCGCCCCGGACCTCCTGCGGCTCTCCCCCGAGGGCCTGGCCCACTCCGACGCACTGGGCCCCGCGCTGTTCTCCGCCGCCGTGCGGGAGCGCATGACCGTGTACGAAGCGAAGTGACGGAGCCGTATGGACCTCACGATCCTCTACCGTGGCCCGCTGGCGTCGTGCGACTACGACTGCCCGTACTGCCCCTTCGCCAAGCGCCGGGACAGCCGCGCCCAACTGACCGCCGACCGCGCCGCGTTGGAGCGCTTCGCCACGTGGGCGACGGCACAGCGGGAGGACCGGCTCTCCCTGCTGTTCACGCCATGGGGCGAGGGCCTGGTGCGTTCCTGGTACCGGCGCACGCTCGCGGAGCTGAGCCGGCTGCCGCACATTCACCGGGTGGCGATCCAGACCAACCTCAGCTGCCGCACCGACTGGCTGGACACAGCCGACCTGGACACCCTCGCTCTGTGGTGCACCTTCCACCCCGGCCAGACACCGTACGACCGCTTCCTGACCAAATGCCATGACCTGGCCACCCGCGGCGTCCGCCACAGCGTCGGCGTCGTCGGCCTTCCCGAGCACCTGGAGCAGGCACGTCGCCTCCGCGCCGACCTCCCCGCCCACGTGTACCTCTGGATCAACGCCGCCGAGGGGCACACGTACACGGACGCCGAGGCCGAGCAGTGGTCCGCCCTCGACCCGCTCTTCCCGTACAGCCGCCACCCGCACCGCAGCGCGGGCCTGCCCTGCCGGACGGGCGAGTCCGTCATATCCGTGAACGGCGAGGGCACGGTGCACCGCTGCCATTTCGTCCGCTCGGAGCTGGGCAACCTGTACGACGGCTCGTACCGGAGTGCACTGCGCCCTCGCGCCTGCCCTCTGACCTTCTGCGACTGCCACATCGGCTACGTCCACCTGGAAACCCTGCCGCTGTACGACGTGTTCGCGGGCGGCGTCCTGGAGCGCATCCCGGCGACGCTTCCCGGGGGAGGCTGACCGGCGGCGCCTCGACGAGAACCTCGGTTTCGTGTCTCGACGACACCGGGACAAGTCCTCAAAAGGCAGTGTCAGCACGGGGATTGACGGTGAAACAAGTGCCCTCCTACGGTTCATCCGGCAACACGAACGTGGTTCGAAATATCGAATTCTGGTGTGCTGCGAAAAGGAGTCGAAACCGGATGGGCACGCAGAGAAGACCCGGATGGATGTCGCTTGCCGCGGCAGCCGCCATGGCCCTGGCAGCAGGAGTGATCACCGCTCCCGCCGCCCACACCGCGGATGATCCCGTAGAGGTCGTAGTCAACGGAAACGACGTTCGCGGCGACAACAAGAACGGCTTGACCTACAAGGGCCTCGGCCTGCTCAGCTGCAACAGCACGACCAACCTGCTGATGGATTACAAGGCGCAGAACCCCCACCGGTACTGGCAGCTCATCAGAGTTCTGTTCGGCGGAAAGAACCCGCTGATCAACCATGTCAAGGTCGAGATGGGAACCGACACGAACACGTCGACCGGTTCCGATCCTGCGACCATGCGCACACCGGACGAACTCGCCGACGCGTCCCGCTCTCCGGGCTTCCAGCTGGCAGCCGACGCCAAGACGGTCAACCCGAAACTCAAGGTCTCGATTCTCCGCTGGGAAATGCCCGAATGGGTCCAGAACGAATGGGACAAGGGCACAGGCACCGACGAGATGTACAAGTGGTACAAGGAGACGATCCTCGACGCCTACGAGAAGTACGGGTACATGGTCGACTACGTCGACCCGGACAAGAACGAGACCCGGAATCCGGACGAGGCGTTCATCAAGTGGTACAAGAACGCGATCGTCACCGACACGGACTTCGCGAATCCGCGCTACAACATCCCGGCAGCCAAGCAGGAGAAGGCCAAGAAGGCCTACCACGACATCAAGATCATCGCGTCCGACGAGAACACCACACACCACATCGGTCCGTCCATGCTCAGCGATGCGGAACTCTTCGGCATGGTCGACGCGGTGGGCTACCACTACAACACCGACGACCGGCGCGAAGGTGCCGCCGACAGCGACACCTACCTGCCGTACACCAAGCTGGCGACCGGCAAGAACAAGTACAACCAGGACAAGGAGGTCTGGTACAGCGAAGGAACCGCCTCCTTCGGCCACACCGAATACCGCGTCAACAACACCGATGGCCCGAACGGAGCGAGCACCGGCATCGGCGGCGTCCAAAGCGCCCTCGACCTCGCGAACCGCTCCGTCAAGAGCTACGCCAACTCCAAGCGGACGCACTACATCTTCCAGCCGGCGATCGGGTCCTTCTACGAAGGTGCCCAGTACAGCCACAAGGAACTCGTCAGCGCCCGCGACCCGTGGTCGGGCTATCTCCACTACGACGCCGCCCTCTATGTGATGCAGCACTTCACCCAGTTCGCGAAGACCGGCTGGGAGAACGACACGAACACGGCGGGCATCTGGCGCACCGTGCCGGAAGCCAGTTACAGCGGGGTGAGCGGCACCGAGAACGTCGACGGCTCGAACGGGGCCCCGAGTTACATGACGCTCGCGGATCCCCGTAAGAAGGACTTCTCGACGGTCGTGGTCAACGACAGCGACCAGCCCAGGACTTACCGCGTCAAGGCCGAGAACATGCGACTCGGTTCGGATCCGACCATGGAGGTCTGGGAGACCCGTGGGCCGGACGCGGGGCAGGCTTACGACGCGAACTTCAAGCACCTCGCCGACCAGATCCGGCCCGGCGGCGACGGCTTCTACACCTACACGGTCAAGCCGCGGTCGATCGTGACCCTGACGACGCTGGACAAGAGCCGCGACAAGGCAACGAAACAACGTCTGCCCAAGTCCCTGGACCGCACGGTGCTCGACACCGACGCGACCGGCAAGAAGCGCAACACCCGCGACGACGTCCTGTACGCCGACGACTTCGGGTACGAGGAGGAGGGCAGGGTCCAGGTCGGCACGGCCGACGGCGCGCGCAAGGTGTCCCAGCCCTATCTGACGTCCCGTGGCAACCAGCCGCGCTACATGGTCGACCAGACCGGCGCCTGGGAGGTCGGGAAGGACGCGCGCGGCGACAACGTGCTGTACCAGTACATGGATCAGTCCATGAAGGACACCCACGCCTGGAACCGTCACACGCCCAACACGACGGTCGGCGACTTCCGTTGGGAGAACTACAGGGCCACGGTCGACGTCTCCTTCCCGGACCCGGCCGGCGGACTCGCCTCCCTGGGCGTCCGTCAGCAGAAGGGCATGGCGGTCAGCGACGCCGCCTACAACGTGCGTATCCGCCCGGACGGCACCTGGACGTTCTACGAGTACGGCACCGCGATCAGGACGGGAACGGTCGCGGCGTCCGACACCTACCGCCTCGCCATCGAGGCGAAGGGCGCGACGATCACGACCTTCGTCGACGGGAAAGCCGTCTCCACGTACCAGGATCCGACTCCGCAGACCGAAGGCCGCGTCAAGCTCGGCAGCGACTTCTACAAGACGGCGTTCGACAACCTGAAGGTCGAGAAGATCGACGGGTACACGCCCTACGCCAACGCCCAGACCGACAACATGGACAGCTCGGTCACGTACGACGGCGTCTGGAGCAGGAAGGCCGCACTCGGCGACGCGATGGACTGGTACCGGTCGACGTCGACGAGCACGGCTGCCGGCGCGTCGCTCACCGTCCCGTTCACCGGTACGGGCATCGACATCATCGGCGGCAACGACGGCAGCGCCGTTCTCGATGTCCACATCGACGGCAAGCCGGTCGCCAAGGACGCGAAGACCGCCGCCGTCGACAAGCGCCTCGCGACGTACACGCTCCGCGGCCTGCGGGACGGCAAGCACACGGCGAAGTTCGTCCTCAAGTCCGGAAAGATCGTTCTCGACGCGTTCCACGCCATTCCCGGCGACGTGGACGGCCCTGTGGACACGACCCCGATCCGGAGCGCCCTGGACGAGATCGGAAGTCCGGCACAGGCCGACTACACGGCCGACTCGTGGGCTCTGTTCGACTCCGCACGCTCGGCCGCGAAGGCCGCCGTGAACGGGCAGAAGGGCCTCGACGTCACCGGCGTCGAGCAGATCGAGCACAGGCTCGACGAGGCCTACGACCGGCTGGTGCGCAAGGACACCACCTCGGGCTAGCGGACACTCACCAGCGAACACTCAGCGTCACGGGCGCTCTCCTGACCACGGGAGAGCGCCTTGCTGAGCAGCGCGGCGGTGTCACTCGGACGGCGGCATGGTTCCGGACGGCGGCAGGGCTCCCGACCGGGCGAGGCCGGGCACTCGGGCGCGACGTGATGCCAGTCGGGCAGCCTTTTTCGCGGCCAGGCATCCGGGTACCGGTCGGCGGTCCAGTCGAGGGATTCCTTCTCCAGGAGCGGTCGTCCGAATTGCGGCCGGGTCGGCATCGACTTAGCTTCATGAACGTCACGTTACGTGACAGGACCGACACAATCCGTAGGTCGGTTCTCCCGTGAAGGCATCGAACGGAGCATTCATGTCGGTGATGACCGGTACCCAACCCCTGCAGCAGGTCGGCCAGCAGGCCGGCGGCACGCAGCAGGTCGCGCAGATGGTCCAGCAGGCCATCCAGCAGGCGTGCCAGCAGACGGCGCAGCAGGCCGCGCAGCAGGTGCAGCAGACCGTCCAGCAGATCCAGCAGATCCAGCAGCAGCTCCAGCAGCGGCCTGACCTGGCCCAGCAGGCGCACCCGTACCTGGCGCTCGCGCTGCACCGCTCGCTGCACGCGGGCATCCGTCAGGCTGTGGAGCAGTCCGTGCAGCAGGCGCTGCCGACCGCGATCGTGGGGCTGCTCCAGCAGAGCCAGCAGGGCCAGCAGCAGTGGGGCCAGCAGGGCCAGCAGGGTCAGCAGCAGTGGGGCGGCGGGCTCGGCCAGCAGTCCTACGGCCAGCAGCCGTACGGACAGCAGTCGTTCGGCCAGCAGCCGTTCGGCCAGCAGTCCTACGGCCAGCAGGGCCAGCAGCCCGGCTTCGGCTTCGGTCAGATGGGCCAGCCCTTCGGCATCGGCTGATCTGAGGGCGGCGTAACGCGGTGTGCCCGGGGACAGCTCCGGGCACACCGCCTCAGCGTGCAGGCGCGAGCCGCCCCCGTCGCCGGATTGGAAGCACAAGTTACGAGGTAGGCGTGGTGAAGGTGGACGTGATGGTCAAGGAAAGGCCCGAGAACAGCCGCGCGAGCGGATCCGAGGGGAACGGCGCCGGCGGATCCGAACCCGAGGGCAAGCAGGCGGGGCCGCGTGAGGAAGGCGCGCAGTCACCGCGCCCGGTGCAATCGCGCCGCGAGCGCTACATGGTGGCACCGCTGCCGCAGCATCTGCTCCCACCAGGAGTGTCCGAACTCAGCATGGACGCGGTGTGCGACCGCCTTGAGCGTATGCCCGAGGTCAAGGTGACCCGCAGGCTCCGGCCCTCGGAGAAGCTTCAATCGGCCGGGCTGTACCCCTCGTGCCCGGAGATCGCGGTCGTCGAGGCGGCCGAGGCCCAGGTGCCGGCGATGCGGTCGCTGCACGTACACATCGAGCCGGACCTGCCGCTGTCCGGCACCGGACCCGCCGTCACGCCGACCGCGGGGGTCCTGCCGCTCCGCGATCCGGCGCTGGTCGCGCCGCTGGACGAACCCGTGGAGATCTCGCTGCGCGTCCGCGGCCCGGAGGGCGAACCGCTGACCGGCGCGGGGGTGTACCTGATCGGCTCGTCATGGCCGGGGCAGGGCGTCACCGCTGCCGACGGGACGGTCACCGTCACGCTGGCCACGGAGACCGCGGAGTCCGTGCAGTCCCTCTACGTCCGGCCCGCCGGCGGCTATGCGGACCGCTGGATCAGCCGTCCCGATCTGTCGATGACCCGGGTGAACCTGATCACCCTCACACCGCTGGACAAGGTGTACCCGGGGCTGGACGAGAGGCAGCAGTACGGCTGGGGCCAGCAGGCCATGCGGCTGGACCGGCTGCCTCCCACGTTCCGCGCCTTCGGGGTCAAGGTCGCGGTCATCGGTTCGGGGGTCGCTTCCGAGCACCCCGATCTGAAGCAGCGGGTGCGCTCCGGGGTCGACCTCGTCCGCCGTACGGAAGAGGGGTGGGCCCAGGACAGGGTGGGCACCGGCACCCATGCGGCGGGCGTCATCGCCGGGGCGGACACCGGCAAGGGCGTCATCGGCATCGCGGTCGACGCCGAGCTGGAGGTCTGCCAGGTGCAGCCCGGCGGCTGCTTCAGTGACCTGATCGCCGCGCTGGACCGCTGCGTCGAGCAGGAGGTCGATGTCGCCCACATCGCGGTGGCGTCCCCGTATGCATCGGCGCTGGTCTCCCGCAAGCTCGCCGATGCCAACGCCGCTGGTATCGCCTGCGTCGCTCCGGCGGGCGACACGGGCGGGCCGGTCGCCTTCCCCGGCTCGTTGCCGACCGTGTTCGCCGTGGGCGCGCTGGGTGTCTTCGGTTCCTACCCGCAGGACACCTCCCAGGCCACCCATGCGGGACCGCAGCTGACGCCGGAAGGGCTGTTCGCCGCGCCGTTCAGCTGCTACGGCCCGGGGGTGGACGCGGCCGCTCCCGGCGTGGCAGTCCTGTCGTGCTCGCCGCAGGGCGGATACATGGCCCTCGACGGTACGGGCACGGCCTCGGCCCATGTCGCCGGACTTGCCGCCCTCGTGCTCGCCCACCACGAGGACTTCCACGGCCAGCTGCTGCCCCGAGGCCCCGGCCGGGTGCAGCACCTGTTCGACATCATCTCCGCCAGCTGCCGCCCACTGGCCGCCCCGGGCACCGCGGAAGCGGCGCGCGTCGGCCGCGGCCTCCCGGACGCCCTGGTCGCCCTGGGCCTGGCCCCCGGCGTACAGCTCGCCCCTGCCCTGTCCCCCTACGTCCCCAGCTTCACCGGCTGAGGCCCGGCTCAGGCACATCCAAACCCCTCCCCCAGCGAGATCACCGAGCGGCGCCCGCCCTTGAAGGGACGGGTGCCGCTCGGCCTGTCCCGTGCCCGTCTCAGCGGCCCCTCGCGCCGCAGCCCAGTAATCACCCATCACCTGCACCGCGGGCTGTCCCGGCCCTCCGTGTAATCCGGGTGATCCAGGGCACTCGCCGCGCATGACACCTGCCGCCGGGAAAGAAGCGAGCGAGCAGGTGGTGGATCACTCCGTCCGTCTCTCCGATAACGTCACGCTATGAGCCATCCGCATCCAGAACTCAAAGCCGCCCCGCCACTGCCCGAAGGAGGGCTGCGGGTCGTCGCCCTGGGCGGCCTGGGTGAGATCGGCCGCAACATGACCGTCTTCGAGCACGCCGGCAAACTGCTGATCGTCGACTGTGGCGTGCTGTTCCCCGAGGAGACCCAGCCCGGCGTGGACGTGATCCTGCCGGACTTCACCTCGATCCGGGACCGCCTGGACGACATCGTGGCCGTGGTGCTGACCCACGGGCACGAGGACCACATCGGGGGCGTGCCGTATCTGCTGCGCGAGCGGTCCGACATTCCCGTCGTGGGCTCGAAGCTGACGCTGGCGTTCCTGGAGGCCAAGCTCAAGGAGCACGGCATCCGGCCACGCACGGTGCGGGTGCGGGAGGGCGACCGGCGCGGGTTCGGTCCGTTCGACTGCGAGTTCGTCGCGGTCAACCACTCCATCCCGGACGGTCTCGCGGTCGCGATCCGCACCGGTGCCGGAATGGTGCTGCACACCGGCGACTTCAAGATGGACCAGTTCCCGCTGGACGACCGCATCACCGACCTACGCGCCTTCGCCCGCCTCGGCGAGGAGGGCGTCGACCTCTTCCTGACCGACTCCACCAACGCCGAAGTGCCCGGATTCACCGTCTCCGAGCGCGAGTTGAACCCGGCGATCGAGCAGGTCCTGCGCACCGCGCCCCGCCGCGTGATCGTCTCCAGCTTCGCCAGCCATGTGCACCGCATCCAGCAGGTCCTGGACGCCGCGCACCAGCACGGCCGCAAGGTCGCCTTCGTGGGCCGCTCCATGGTCCGCAACATGGGCATCGCCCGTGAACTGGGCTACCTGAAGGTTCCGCGTGGCCTGGTGGTCAGCATGAAGGAACTGGAGAAGCTGCCGGACCACAAGATCACCATGGTGTGCACCGGCTCCCAGGGTGAGCCGATGGCCGCCCTGTCCCGGATGGCCAACCGCGACCATGTGATCCGCATCGGCGAGGGCGACACGGTCCTGCTCGCCAGCTCCCTCATCCCCGGCAACGAGAACGCCATCTACCGGGTGATCAACGGGCTGACCCGGTGGGGTGCCCACGTCGTCCACAAGGGCAACGCCAAGGTGCATGTCTCCGGCCACGCCAGCGCCGGCGAACTCGTCTACTGCTACAACATCGTCAAGCCCCGGCACGTCATGCCCGTACACGGCGAATGGCGCCACCTGCGGGCCAACGGCGACCTCGCCATCCGTACCGGCCTCGATCCCGACCGGGTCGTCATCGCCGAGGACGGTGTCGTCGTCGACCTCGTCGACGGCCGCGCCTCGATCACCGGCAAGGTGCCCGCGGGCAACGTCTACGTGGACGGCATGGAAGTCGGCGGCGCCACCGAAGCCTCCCTCAAGGACCGCCTCACCCTCGCCAACGAGGGCGTGGTCACGGTGGTGGCCCTCGTCGACGCCGACACCGGCGCCCTCGCCGAGGCCCCCGACTTCCTGGCCCGCGGGTTCGTCCACGACGACGCCACCTTCGAGCCCGTCATCCCGGTGATCGAGAAGACCCTGGCCACCGCGGCCCAGGAGGGCGTCGGCGACGCGCACCAGCTCGAACAGCTCATCGCCCGCGCGGTGGCGTCCTGGGCGTTCAGGACCTACCGCCGCAAGCCCCTCATCATCCCCGTGATCATCGACGCCTGAGCCGGGCACCGGCGTACCGCGTACGGCCGTCGGCCTTCGGCCGTGCGACGCGGCATCGCCCGCAGAGAAAGGTGCCCGCATGAGCGCGCGCTTCGAAGAGATCGACTGGCGTCCGACACCCCTGGGAGACATCAGTCTCCGGCGTCGGCGGGACCCGGCGTCGGGCGACGATGTGTACGAGGTGAAGCTCGGGGACGAGTTCCTGATGTCCAGCCTCTTCACCGCGGGAGAGGTCGCGCTCGCGCGGCTCGGGCTGGCACAGCTGCCCGAGGCCGAGCTCGACATCGCGGTGGGTGGGCTCGGCCTCGGCTACACCGCCCGGACCGCCCTGGACGACCCCCGTGTCCGCTCCCTGATCGTGGTCGAGGCGCTCGGCGAGGTGATCGAATGGCACGAGCGCCACTTGGTGCCGCTCGGCGCCCGCCTGGCGTCGGATCCCCGCTGCCGACTGGTCCAGGGCGACTTCTTCGCGGCGGCCGACGATCCCGTCGGTCTCGATCCGCAGTCCCCGGGCCGCCGCTTCCACGCCGTCCTGCTGGACATCGACCACTCGCCGCGCCACGTACTGAACCCACGCCACGCGGCGCTCTACCAGCCACCAGGGCTCCGCGCCCTCGCCGACCACCTCCACCCCGACGGCGTCTTCGCCCTGTGGTCCAACGACCCGCCGGACAAGCAGTTCACCTCCACACTCGCGGAGGTCTTCGCCGCACCAGAAGCCCACGTCGTCGACTTCGACAACCCGCTCCAGGACCGCACCGCGACCAACACCGTCTACGTGGCACGAAAGAAGTAAGCGCACCTCTGCGCACGGGCGCGGGACTCCTCCGGGCGCTGGCCCGGACAGGTCTGAGCACCTCACCCGTACCCGCTCCATACCCACCCCGTGCCGGCTACGCGTACCTATAGAGCCCGCTGTGGTCCTCCACCTCACCGGGCGTCACGTCCCACGGCGGCATCCTCTCGTGCCGCGCGACGACCCGGCCGTGCTGCGCGTCGCCCGGGGCGAGCGGCCCGGCGGGGAGATAGCGGGCGCCCGGGTGCCGCCGCTGCCAGCGGGACCAGAGGAGGTCGACGAAGGCGTGGTGCAGCCAGAAGACGGGGTCGTTGACGGAGGCACCGCCGACCATGTGGCCGCCGACCCAACGGTGGACCCGGTTGTGGGTACGCCACGAGACGGCGCCCCGCCCCGGTCCCCATCCCTCCAGCTTGTTGCGGAAGCCCTTGGCGGACGTGGAGTTCCAGGGGGATGTGTCGTAGACGGGGTCGCCGAGGGCCCGTTCCAGATCCCCGGCCGTGGGCAGCGCGATCGGGTCCCGCCGGCGGCTCAGGTCGCGCGTGAGGAACTCGGTGTCGGTGAGCCCCACCTTGATGGTCCACTGGCCGTTGCGGTGGGCGAAGGGGCCGGTCACGACCTGCCGGTCGGACTGCCGCCCGGTGCCGCCGAGCAGGTCATCGGTCCACGGTACGGCCGTGGTGGTGCGGTTGCGCGTCCAGTCCCAGTACGGCACGGTCACCGAGTCGTCCACGCGGCGCAGCGCTTCCTCCAAGTCCAGCAGGAACCGGCGGTGCCAGGGCAGGAAGGAGGGCGCCATGTGGGCGACGCGCAGCCCGGCCTCACCGTCGGAGCGGGAGTACTCGATGTGTGTACGCACGAACTGCTCGTACTCGCCACGGCGTTTCACCTCGAGCAGCGCGTCGACGAACCGCCGCCGCTCGGACCGGGTGAGCGTGCTGACGTCCTTACGCGTGTACACCACCGCGGTGATCCCCCTCGGCTCCCTGGCCCCCGCCCGGCGTACGGCCGCTCCTGTCACCCGGCACACCTCCTGGCGCGCCCAGCTGTGCGGTGGGGCCGAGTTCGTCGACGGCCGCGCGCGCGGCGGCGAGTGGAGTCGCGTACGACTGGTAGTGGTCGACCATGCTCACCCAGCTGCCGTCCGCCCGGCGCATCAGATGCAGCGGCCGCCCGTCCACGGCGACGTACCACACACCGGATCCGCCGCCCCCGGACCACCCGTCGTCGTGCCTGACACCGACGATTCGGCGCCCGCGATACGTCTCGTCGAACCGCGACTCCTGCGCCCCCGCCGATCTCCTGGCCGATCCCGACGCCACCAGGAACGGTACGGACACCATCCCGAGCACCGCCGCGGACACCCCCCGCACCACCCGCCGCCGCCCCATGGTCTGCCCGAGGTCGGCAACGGCTGACGAGCTGTCGCCGACGGGCTCGGCCGCTCTGCATACCGGCGTACACCTCAGTGGTCTGCTGGTAGGCAACGGTCTGTCTCCTTCTCGTCCCTGTGCGGAACATGACCAAAGGGCCGATTCCGCATACGGCGGAATCGGCCCAGGGGCGGTCACAAGCACCCGATACACAGATTCGGAAAGGAACCCCGTTCGAAATCCGAGCGAGCGAAAGCCTGAGACGAAAGAGCCCTCAACCACTCAGTTCTGCAGGAGTTCTCAGCGCCCCAGTCGGCCGTTACCGACGACGCCCGTCTTCTTCTCGGGGACCTCGGGCACCAGACCCTGCTTCGTCAGGGCGAGCACCGTCTTCAACGGCCCTGCCTGAGTGAGGGTGCTCACCTTTTTCTTGAGGTCGACGGGCTGGACCCCCGCGGCGTCCGCAGCGACAGCGGGAGTGGCGAGACCGGCCACGAACAGAGACCCGGCAACGATGGCGGCAGCCTTCAGAGACTTCATCGTGTTCCTTTCTTCGGCAACTCGAAAGTCGCCAGCGCGAATTGCTTCACCGAGACCAACGAACCCCGGACGCCGCGGAAACCCCGAACACGGCAAATTCCGGTCCGCCGCAGAAAAGGTCACCCGAATGAAGGGAGTGTCTTATCCGCGTTTCTCATCCTCCTATGAACGCGGGGCGGAGCGGCTCGAGTCCGACCGCAGCAACAGACGCCGTACCGATCCGCAACAGGGTCGGCACGGCGCCCGGGCCGAGCTGCGCCTGCTTCGCCTCAGGCGCAACTCCCGTTCTCAGAAAGGCCGTGTCACCGGCCGCGCCGGAGGCGGGAGCCGACTCCGGCGCGCGAGTGCGTTCCCGCGCCGTGTCGGTCGCCAGGGTGCGTGGGGCCTTGTGACCACCCTTGAACCGGCGAGCGCACACCGCAACCGAGCGAGCGCGCAGTACGACCTCCTGCCCCTCACGACCAGGCATCGTCACTGGTGAGCGCCCCCGTCGGACCTCCAGAGGCTCCGCCCCGTTCGGCGCAGCATCCCGGCAGCACCGGCCGCGCGATCGCCGACACGAGGCGGTAATTTAAACACTTCGTCACTCTTGCCCGATATGTGAAGTATGCCGGGATAGAGTGACGCGTCATCAGCCGAATTCGACGTTCCTCGCGAAAGGGCAACGCCGGTCATGCGTCACGCCCAGGGTCTTTCCACTGCGACCCGCACGGGGTTCCGCCCGTCCAATGACCCGTCAGGGCGGGATGGCCGCCCCTCGGGTCGACTCGCACAGTGATGGTCAGCCGGTCTGCCGGACCGTCGCGCGGCACGTCGCGGCCGGGGACTTCGCCGCGCGTCCTCCACGTCACCCAGCCGGTGGACGGCGGCGTCGCAGGCGTCGTCACCGAGCTGGTGCGTGTGCAGCGTACGGCCGGTTTCGATGTCACGGTCGCCTGCCCCGACAGCGGCCTCACCCAGACGCTGCGGGAACTCGGCGCGGACGTACGGCACTGGCCCGCCACCCGCGCGCCTGGACGGTCGCTTCCCGTGGAGGTACACCGGCTCGCGCGCGTCCTCGACGAGGTCCGGCCCGAGGTGCTGCACGCACACAGCGCCAAGGCCGGGCTCGCCGCCCGACTGGCGGTCAGGGGGCGGATCCCGACGGTTTTCCAGCCGCACGCCTGGTCGTTCGAGGCGGTCGGCGGGCTCACGGCGGCGGCTGCCCTGACGTGGGAGCGGTGGGCGGCACGGTGGGCCACCCGTGTGGTGTGCGTCAGCGAGGCTGAACGCGCACGAGGTGTACGTGCCGGGGTGCGCGCCCACTGGCAAGTGATCCCCAACGGTGTCGACCCGCGGCGTTTCCACCCCGCCGACAACGCCGTACAAGCCGACACCCCCGTACGAGCCGCCCCCACCCCGCTCACCACCCTCGATCCGTCCGCCCCCCTGGTCGTCTGCGTAGGACGGCTGTGCCGGCAGAAAGGGCAGGACGTGCTGCTCCAGGCGTGGCCCTCGGTCCTGCGGCGGGTCCCCGCGGCCCGGCTGGCCCTCGTCGGGGACGGACCGGACGAGGAACAACTGCGGGAACACGCGCCCGAGGGCGTGCTGTTCGCCGGTGCCGTCGCCGATGCCGTGCCCTGGTACCAGGCCGCCGACCTGGTGGTGCTGCCGTCCCGCTGGGAGGGCATGGCGCTGGCACCGCTGGAGGCGATGGCGTGCGGTCGGCCCGTGGTGGTCACGGACGTGGCCGGGGCGCGCGAGAGTCTGCCGCCCGGTCACCGGGCGCACTGCCTGGTGCCCCCCGGCCGGCCGGGCCCGTTGGCCGACGCGCTCGCAACGGCGTTGCTCGATCCGCTGCTGCTCGAGTCGCTCGGCCACCAGGGGCGCCACCACGTACTGACCGCGCACGACGTGCGGCACTCGGCCGAGGCGGTCGCGGCCCTCTACCGCGAACTCCTCGGCGCCGGACGCGCGGTGACCCAGGAAACCATCGAGTGCAGGGAGTCCAACCGCTCGTGACCGTCGAACGCACCGTCTCTCCCATCGCAGCCCAGCAACCGGAGCAGGAATTCCTGCCTGTCCCGGTCCCCCCTCCCCACGAGGCCCCCGGCGGCTCCGGGTTCCCCGCGAGACAGCGGGCCGTGGCCCGGCACGGCCCGGCGCTGCCCCTGCTCGTCGTGGACGCGACGGCCGCACTCACCGCCGCTCCGGCTCTCCCCCACCCCCTGCTGACCGCACCACTGCTGCTCGCCGTCCTCTGGCTGAACGCGCTGGCGGCGCTGTACCGCCCGGCCGCCGTACCCGCCGTACTGGACGAACTCCCCGCCGTCTGCGCCCGGATCACGGTGAGCTGGTGTGCCCTCGCGGCTCTGGTCGCGGCGCTCTCCCCGGCCCACGCCCCGTCCGCCCGTACGCTGCTGACCGGCGTCGCCCTGCAGACGGCGGCGAGCTGCGCAGGCCGCGGCGTGGTGCACTGGCGCCGCCGCCGGATGCTGGTCCGCAACCCCGCCGCCGCCCTCGTCGTGGGCCCGGCCACCACCGCCCAGCGCGTGGCCGCCGCCTTCCTGCGCCGCCCGGGCTGCGGCATCAGCCCGGTGGGCGTCCTCGCCGACGGCCCGGCCGGCGATGCGGGGCTGCCGGTGCTCAGCACGGACGAGGAGGTGCAGCGGGCCGTCGTCCAGAACGGTGTACGGTCCGTGCTCCTCGTCGGCTCTGTCGGCGAACACGGCCAACTGGTACGGGAGTTGGCCGAGGCGGGCTGCGCGCTGTGGGAGGTCGACGCGGAGGTGCCGTCGTACGACCGGGCCGGGATCCCCGCGTACGAGGAAGCCGGTCACACGGCCTGCGACCCGCCGGAGACCGCGACGGGTGAGGGCCGCGCCCCACACGACGGACCCGGCGGCCCGGGACCCGCACGCACCGGCCACCCGCCCTACGACTTCTACGGCCCGTCAGGAAGCAACCTCCACGGGGCCCGGCCCCACGCCCCCCGCGAGCGGATCGCCGGCTTCTCCTGCCGTCGCCTGGACACCGGCCGACGTCCCGCGCGACCCGCCAAGCGCGCCCTCGACGTACTGGTCTCGGGGGCGCTGCTCCTGCTCGCCGGCCCCGTACTGCTGGTCTGCGCGGCGGTGCTGCGGGCCGGCGAGGGGCCGGGAGTCGTCTTCCGTCAGGAGCGCATCGGCCAGGACGGAACCCCCTTCACGCTGTTGAAGTTCCGCACCCATCGCCCGGCCGACGAGCACGAGGCCGCCACCCGCTGGAGCGTGGCGGGCGAGCAGGACATGAGCCGGTTCTGCCGCTTCCTGCGCCGTACCTCGCTCGACGAGCTGCCCCAGCTGTGGAACGTCTTCCGAGGCGACATGAGTCTGGTCGGGCCGCGCCCCGAACGCCCGTACTTCGTCGCCCACTTCAGCCGGACCCACCCCGGTTACGCCGCCCGTCACCGCATGCGCACCGGCATCACCGGGCTCGCCCAGATCCATGGGCTGCGCGGCGACACCTCCATCGAGGACCGCGCCCGCTTCGACAACGCGTACATCGACGACTGGTCGCTGTGGCAGGACATCTGCATCCTGCTGCGCACGGCCGCCGCGCTGGTCCGCCCGACGGGGAGCTGACCCGCCGGTGAGCCACGCATACGCCCTGCCCGCCGCGCGCCGCCTGACGCCCGTCCTGCCGGTGGTCGCGGTGATCGCCGTGCTCGCGCTGCCCGTCGCACCGGGCGTCGAGGGCGGCGCGAGCCCTGCCGACGTCGCCTCCGGTGTCGTCGTCCTGTGCTGTGCGATCCGTCTGCTGCGGCAGCGGCGGCGCCCCCTGTCCCGTACCGCCGCCGTGGTACTGGGCCTGCCCGTGGCCGGGTTCGCGGTGGCAGCGGCGGGGGCCACGACATCGGGCGCGGGGCTCACCGGCTTCGCACGCTGGCTGCAGATCTTCGTGCTCGTCCCGGCCGCCGTCCTGCTGCTCGTCCGCGACCGGCGCGACGTCCGGCTGCTGGCCTGGTCGGTGGTGGCACTGGCGGTGTGGCAGGGGGCCGTCGGGGTGCACCAGTACGCGACCGGGACCGGCGCCTCGTACATGGGCCAGGAGATCCGGGCGGTCGGCACCTTCGGGCCGGGGGAC
This sequence comes from Streptomyces yerevanensis, assembly GCF_000716805.1. Classification (NCBI taxonomy): domain Bacteria; kingdom Bacillati; phylum Actinomycetota; class Actinomycetes; order Kitasatosporales; family Streptomycetaceae; genus Streptomyces; species Streptomyces yerevanensis. Next base: position 80,190 of record NZ_JNWJ01000037.1, read on the forward strand.
ATCATGGGGATGGCGACCGTGGTGGCGTTCGGGCTGGTGTGCGCGGTGGGCCTGGCGCTCGCACCCGGCTCCGTACGACAGCGGGTGTGGGCCGTGGTCTGCGCGCTGCTGCTCGTCGTGCCGCTGGCCGTGTCCTTCAGCCGGGGTGCGTGGATCGCGACGGCCGTCGCCTGCGGGGCGCAGCTGCTGCTCGCGGGCCGGCGGCGGGCGGTGGCGGCGGGTGCGGTCGTGGCCGCTCTCGCCGTGGTCCTCGTCGGCGGGTTCGGTGTCGGCTCCACGCTGTTGCAGGAGCGGGTCAGCAGCATCGGCCAGGTCGGCGACGCACCGGACCAGTCGGTCACCGACCGGTACACGATGTGGGCGGCGGCGGCCGACATGTGGCGTGAGCAGCCGCTCACGGGCGTCGGCCTCAAGGGCTTCCCCGAGCACCGTGACGGCCACGCCTCACTGGCGCTGTCGTCGGGCAGCGACATCGAGGGCGCGGGCACGGAGTACCGGAAGCAGCCGCTGCTGTCGCCGCACAACCTGTACCTGCTGGTGCTCAGCGAGCAGGGCGTCGTCGGGCTGCTGACGCTCGCGGGGAGCTGGCTGGCGCTGCTGGTGCTGGGGCTGCGGAGACTGGTCCGCGCCCGCAGAGCGCGGGACGCCGGCGACGTACCGGCGGCGGAATCGTCCCTCGACTGCGGGCTCGTCGCCTGCGGGCTGCTGATCTGGCAGCTGATCAACTTCGCGTACTCCGACATCGGCGGGCCTGCGGCCGTCATCACCGGCGTCTGCCTGGGGCTGACGGCGTGGTGGGCCCTGGGGGACTCCGGACGGCTCTCCGAGGAGGCTGCTCCACGATGACCGTTCCCCCTGCGCAGGCCGGGAACGCCACGGTCACCGCGGCGGGCTCCGGCACGGACGCCCCGGAAGACCCCGGCGGCAGAACCACGTTCGTCCCGCACGGCTTCCTCGCCAGAGCCGCGTTCGTCACCGTCGTCCTCTCCCTGGCCGGTGCCCTGCTGGGCCTCGGCCGGGACCAGGCGCTGGCGCATCTCTTCGGGGCCGGGAGCGAGACGGACGCCTTCCTGATCGCCTGGACCGTGCCGGAGTTCGCGGCGACGCTGCTGATCGAGGACGGGCTGGCCTTCGCGCTCGTACCGGCGTTCAGCGCGGCCGTGGCCCGCCGCGCCCACGGCGGCACTAGTGCCCCGGCAGGCAACGTTCGCCCGTCAAGGAGCGCCCGCCGCGGAGCGGCTGTGTCACCGCGGTGCGTGCTCTCGGCGTGCCGGGTGCAAGCCCTCGTACTGGACGTACTT
>NZ_JNWJ01000038.1:0-80351 GCF_000716805.1 Streptomyces yerevanensis
ACCCATAGGCAGACCATGCTGCTGGTCTCGTTACTCACGCACGTCTTGGACACGCTTGCAGCCTAACCAGCAGCATGATCGACCGGACAAGTCCTAGTCACCCCGAGGAGAAGCTCGCCGACGCGAAGAAGCTGTTGAGCCTCCCGCGTATCGTCGTGATCTGCGGCTCCACCCGCTTCATGACCGAGATGACCGAGGCCGATCTGCTGGAGACCAAAGCCGGAAAGATTGTCGCCAAACCGGGCTGTGACATGAAGTCGCCGCATGAACTTTGGTCCGATCCCGTCGAGGCCGAGGCGCTGAAGGTTCGACTCGACGATCTGCATCGGGCGAAGATCCGGCTCGCTGATGAGGTGCTCGTTGTGAATGTGCGCCTGAGTTCCCCATCGCCCCGCTCCCCGCGGGCGGTGCCCCCGTTCCTGCGGAGTGCGTCGACGGCCCTCCGTCACCCTCAAGGGTGAACAGCGAGGAAGTCTCAGAATTCATGAGCTTCTATCCAGCATCCTGAGATTCCGCTGGGTATGGCGAAGTTGAGGGGGCGGGATGTCGCTCGCTGTCGTTGCACCAATCCGATCTCGACCGCTGTTGGAGTCGCCGCAGGACATAGCGGACTTCGAGCAGGACCTGCTGTCTGAGTTCGTGCTCGCCCGGGCTGCGGCCGGGATCGCCGACGAAACGATCTCCGGCGATGTGGATGCGCTGATGGAGGTACGCGGCTGGTGCGGCCGCCCGCTCTGGGAGCTGATCCCGACTGACCTCGACCGGTTCTTCGGCGAGGACCAGCGACGGCTGGCCACGCTGACGAAGGTCCGCAAGGCGCAGGCCCTGGCGACGTACTTCGAGTTCCTGGAGGTGCGGCACCAGGCCGATATCTACGCGGCGACTGGCGTGCTGGTGCAGTGCCCGGTCGATGAGATCAACCGCCCACGAGGCAAGACCAACATGCGGGTGCGGATCCCGCCGCCGGCCGCGGACGTCGATCGGCTCTTCGCCGGATGGCACGACGATCTACATTCGACTCGGAAGTACGCGCCGTGTGTCCGTAATTACACCGCATGCCGGCTGGCCAGCCTCATTGGCCCGCGGGTCTCGGAACTGTGCCTGCTCGAAGTCCACGACATCCGCTGGGACCTGGGCACCTTCGGCAAGGTGCTGCTGCGCGGCAAGGGCAGCCGCGGCCAGAAGAAGGAGCGCCTGGTCCCGCTCATCAACGGTTCTCGTGAACTCCTCGAATGGTGGGTCCAGGGCCCGCGGTGGGAGTTCGACGAGCACCTCGATGAGCCCGGTGCACTGCTGTTCCCCTCCGAGCGCCGCGATCCCGGTGGCCGCTGCAAGCACGTGAGCACCAGCGCGATCCGGGGCGCGATGGCGGAGGCAGTGGAGCGCCACCTACCTCGCTGGTCCGGCCGTGCTACTCCGCACGCGCTCCGGCACTTCGCCGCGTCCGATCTGTACGCACAGGGCATGAACGTCGTCGCTATCCAGGAGCTGCTCGGTCATCGCTGGATCAACACCACGATGATCTACGTGCACGTCAACAAGACCCACATCGAGGACGCCTGGGTCTCCGCCGGCCAGCGGGTCGCCTCCCGGTTCACCGGATAGCCGAGAACAGGAGCCGTCATGAAATGGAACCTTCGGCTGGCCGCCGCGCAGCGTGACATCTGGAAGTCCTCGCAGCTGCAGGCGATGCTCGCCGACGCAGGCCTGGTGATCAGCGCTGGGAAGATGTCCAACCTGTGGGCCGGGCAGCCGGTCACGATCCGCCTGGACGACCTCGACGTCATCTGCGAGGTGCTCGGCTGCGAGCCCAACGACCTTTTGGTCCCGGAGCCGGAGAAGGCCCGCGCCCAGCGAACAGCGACCGCACCGGGCCATGCGGCGGTCGCCGGCGAGCGCCCCACGATCGAGCGCCGGGCCGGCCGGACGGAGCCGCCGCTGTGAACCTGCAGCCGCGGCCGTGTACGCAGTGCGGCGAGAAGGTCGCGGAGTACGGCCGACGGCGCTGCTTCAGCTGCCTGCATCCCAGTCTTCCTCCGCCCGTCTGTAAAACGTGCGGCAGCGACAACCACTATGCCGGCGGCTACTGCCGCCGCTGCCACCCGCGCGTTGTGTCCGCGGACAGCTGCAGCGACTGCTTCGCCTGGGGCATCTGGCGTCGTAGGGGTCTGTGCGCGGCCTGCAACTCCTTCCGCAACCGCGGTCATCAGCCCGGCAGGTGCCAAACCTGCGGCCGCACCCTCCCGCTCAAGAAGGGCGTGTGCCGGCTGTGCCACTGCCAGGCCCGCGCCATACCGCGCACCTGGCAACGTCCCGACCTCACCACCGCGGCCACCACAGGGCAGCAGCTGTTCCTCGCCGACCAGATCCGCCGCGTCCATCTCGCCGCACGCCGTCCCCGATCACGAACCTCCCCCGCCACTGTTCGGCACCAGCCCAGAGCCCTTTGCTGGACGGTTCCACGATGGCGACAAGACCGGCTGTTCGAGGCCGCGCGGGACATGTCCCGCGTCACTGTGCCCGACGTGGCGCCGCTTGACCCCGCCTTCACCGACTACGTCGCCGCGCAGGCCGACAACCACGCCGACGCCCAGGGCTGGTCACCAGGTCTACGCGAGCGCGTGCAACAGAGCCTGTACCTGCTCACCGCCGTTCACGGCCCGCACGAGACGATCAAGGCCAGCACCGTCGCCACGCTGCCACGCCAGCAAAGCCGACGCGCCGTCTTCCGGGTTACCGAAGTCCTCGCCACCCTCGAACTCCTCAACGACGACCGTCCCGATCCCCTCGACCAGTGGATCCACCGTCGGCTAAGCCACGTGCACCCGGAGATCGGTGAAGAAGCCCTGGTGTGGATCAACATCGTGCGACACGGCGGGCCACGCCGCCGCCCCCGCTCACCCGCCACCGTCCGCAACCAGCTCTCCTCGGCGATCCCCTTCCTCCTCGCCTGCTCGGAGCGCTACTGCACCCTCCGCCAGGTCACCCGCGGCGATCTCGCCGAGTGGCTCGCCCAGTGCCCAGCACCCCACAACGAGGCCGTCGCGCTACGCAGCATGTTCAAGACCCTCAAGAGCCAGCGGCTGTTGTTCACCAATCCCGCCCGCGGCGTGAGCCTCGGCGCCAGGCCGGGCACGGTGCCGAAGCCACTGAGCCCAGAAGCGATCCAGTCCATGGCCGAGGCTGCGGCCACCGACCCCGCCCTGAAGCTGCTGATCGCCCTCATCGGCATCCATGCGCTCTACCCCCACCAAGCCCGAGCACTGCCCGTGTCCGCCATCGACTTCGTCCGCGGCCGGCTCGCGCACGGCGACATCGACCACCCACTCGAGACCTTCACCCGACAGGCCGCCGCCGACTACATGGAGCTGCGGCGCGAACGCTGGCCGAACACCCGCAACTCTCACCTGTTCATCAGCTCGCAGACCGCGTACTCCCGCGCAGCGGTCACCATCGGCTGGATGCAGGTCGTGCTGCGCGGCCTCCCGGTCACCGCCCAGCGACTCCGTGAGGACCGGATTCTCGAAGAGGCCGCCGTCACCGGCGCCGACCCGCAACACCTGTGCGTGATGTTCAACATCACCCCGGAGACCGGTCTGCGCTACATCCGCTTCTTCCAACCCGACCCGGCGGACAGCGACGACGCGTCCCCCAGCCACTTGGAGACATCGTGACCGACATTCCCAGTGGGAGCACGCCGTGAGCCGCGTGATCGTGCATCTCATCCGGCACCGCCTCGGAACCCAGGGGTGTTCATAAGCAGTTCTTTGGGCTCCACTGCACCGAGTTGTTTTGGTCCGGTGACATCCACTCAGACGGACAACTGACAACTCACAAACACTGTCAGAGCCATCCTTGCGAAAACCATTGGTGCCCGGTTTGCTCCGCTGATGGACTGACGTCCTACCGTGAGTCTGCCGCGTGACGGAGGTAGTGGTTGTGACAGGCTATGACGTGCTTGCCGAGGTGTACGAATGGCTCATCTCGGATGCAAAGTTGCCTCCAGCCGAGTTCGCTGCGTCGTTCGACGACGTCCTCAATCTCCTGCCGTCGAACGCTCACGTCCTCGACTGTTCGTGCGGAACCGGACAGTTGGCGGTTGGCCTCGCCGGTCGTGGCATACAGGTTGTCGCAACTGACGCCAGCGAGGCGATGGTTCGTCGGACTGCAGAGTTGTCTGAGGAGTTCGGGGCATCCGTCCGGGCCGTACGGGCGAACTGGGAAGAGTTGCCCGACCATTTCCAGGACAACACGTTCGACATGGTGTTCTGCGTTGGCAACTCGCTTCACCATGCCGCGGGCGCGACAGGCAGGGGTGCTGCTCTGGAGTCGATGTCACGGCTTCTGCGCCCCGGCGGGCGCTTGGTACTCACATCCCGCACTTGGGAACTCGTGAGGGCCAGAGGTTCCCGGCTGGAGATCAGTGACCGACTCGTCCGCCGGAACGGTCGCGATGCCGTCGTGGTCTACCGCTGGGAGATTGCGCCGCATTGGGAGGAGGAGCACCACATCGAGATTGCGATCGCGCAAGTTGATACGACCGGGTTGGTTCTTGTCCGCTCGGAACTGCTGTCCTGCTGGCCCTACCGGTACGAGGAACTCGAAGTCGAGCTGCACCGGGTCGGACTCCAAACGGAACTGAGCACGTTCGATCTTGAGGCCGAGAACTACATGGTGGTCGCGAGCAAGGTATAAACACCGGACTCTCAGTCCCTGGCCGGACCGCGCGGTTGCTCGCAGGACGCTTGCGCCCTCTCATCGGTGCGGGTGCAATTGGTCAACGCAACGCCTCGGACGAGGAGTACTCGTCGATCAGACGGCGGTAGATCCGGGGTGACGGTGTGGCGCTGTTTCCTGGTCGCGTCCAGATCAATGAGCAGGATCTCGTCGATCAGCAGCGTGAACGGATCCAGCTTCGACGGCCGCGCCGAAGCGGTTGTCGTGCGTGGCTGCGGCCAAGCCGAGGTCAGGCCCTTGTTGACCGTGCTCCAGGTGACACCGTACTTGCACTGCAACGCCCGGTTCGACATGCCATCGCGGGAGTCGCGCCGCAGCGCGGCGTACAACTCGACCTTCGACTGGCCAGGTTGTGGAGCCACTTCTGAGTCGTGCCGTGGAGCCCAATGAGGTGCTTGCAAACACCCAGCGGTGCACCGCACCCGAGATGGCCGGGACATCTGCCCCATTTGCTGGACGGAGGGACGACGATGAGCACCTGCCCGATCAGTACCCCTGCCTGGGTTCGCGTCCTCGATCGATCAGTAATCGCGAACTCAGGCGCTTTTGGTCATGTTCGCCACGGTCGCCGCCGTCGGCATCAGCACCCTGCGGAAGGTCGAGTTCGAGGGAACGCACAACCTGCTGATCATCGCCGTGTCGATCGGCGTGGGCATGGCGCCCGACGTGGCGCCGGACCTCTACTCCCGTTTCCCGGACGGTGTGCGCATCGTGCTGGGCTCACCGGTGACGAGCGCGACCTTGATCGCGTTCGGGCTGAACCTGGCCTTCAACCGGACCCGCCCGGCACGCACGACGGACGACGAGGCAGAGGCAGAGAAGCAGACTCGGCCGACGTCCACCACCCCGGCGGAATACGCCCCATAGCGCGGGTCCCAGGGCGATCGCGCACTTGATCAGCGCGGGCTTGCCCTGCCGACGCACGCGGCATCGGCTCGCGCGGATCCTGCCGAGGAGGGTCCCGACGTGGCCCGGCGTCGAACGGGCGGCCACGTACTGCCACGACATGGATACGTTCAGCTGATCCGAGCACCGTATGCCGTCGCCGGTTCAGCTTGTGCCACCCCGTCCGCTCACACAGCGCTCACGCGTGACGGAGGCGGTCAGGACGGAGACGTGACCGACGCATCCGGCGCCTACCGGGCGCCGCGCCTTCCGTCTATTTGATGTGGCGCAGCAGCGCGGTGACGGCCGGAGAAACCTGCCCGCGGGGATGCACGACCATTACTTTCCAGGTCGGTGCGTTCCGGACGAACCGGCGTGCGGTCAGGTCGGGAAAGCGGGCGGCCAGGGATTCCGGCATGATGCACACGCCCAGGCCATGGCGGACCAGGTCGGTGGCGCCCAGAATGTCGTTGACCTCGAAGGTGGCGGCGCGGTCGACGAGGGCCGTACGAAAGGCCCGGTCGACCGAGTGCCGGATCGCCCAGCCGACGGGGAAGTCCACCAGTGGCAGGTCGGCCACCTCGGCGAGGGTGACCGGTCGCTCGGGTTCCACGGCGCGGCTCGGCGCCGTGATCAGGACCATCTCCTCCTCCTTCAACACGCGTGCGGCCAGTCCTCGCTGTGGGAGACCGGCCAGCGCCACGACGGCCACGTCTGTGGTGCCGTCGCGCAGCGCCTGCAGGAGGTCGTCCGCCGGCGCCTGGCGAAGCCTGACAGTCACCTGCGGATGCTGGTGACGGAAGGCGGCCAGCGCCTGGGCGAGGCCCGTGTGGAGACCCTGCATGACGCCGATCGTGATCTCTCCCCGGAGCTCTCCTTTGACCAAGTCAACGGCGGCGCGGGCCTGTTCGGCGGCCTGCAGCGCGGCGCGGGCGGCCGGGAGGAAGGCCTGGCCCGCCGGGGTGAGGGACACCCGGTGGGTGGTCCGGTGGAACAGCGATGCCCCTAGCTCGCGCTCGAGAGTGCGCACCGTGGTGGACACCGCGGACTGCACCACGTGCAGGCGTCGCGCCGCCGCGCTGAAGCCGCCCTCCTCGGCGACCGCGACGACGACTTCCATCTGCCGAAGATCCATTCCATCTCCGTACGGCCGACACCAAAGCTATCTCTGGCAGAGATTACCGTCATCTCGAGCCATCTCTTCTATATGGGAAGCGGCCGCTGTGGCACCGGGTTGAAGAGGTTGTCAGCAGCAAGGGCGCTGCTGGTGAACCAGGGCATTCGGCCCGGTGCCGGGCGCCCGCCCCTGACCCAAGGAGACATTGTGTCGAGCAACAACGGCCTCATCGATCCCGCAGACGCCGCCGTACTGCTGGTGGACCACCAGAGCGGCCTGCTGCAGATCGTCGACCACGTCAACGTCCGCGAGCTGCGCAACAACGTGGCCGCCCTGGCCAAGGCCGCCACGCTGGCCGGCGCCCCGGTGATCGCCACCGCGTCGGTCCCCGAGGGACCCAACGGTCCGCTGATCCCGGAGGTGTTCGAGAACGCGCCCAAGGCGACATACGTCCAGCGTCACGGCGAGATCAACGCGTGGGACGTGGAGGGCTTCCGCCGCGCCGTCGAGCAGACCGGCCGCCGTACGCTCCTCGTCGCCGGCATCATGACCAGCATCTGCGTCGTGGAGCCCGCGCTGTCGGCCCTCGCCGAGGGATATGACGTGTACGCCGTCATCGACGCCTCGGGCACCTACTCCGACGAGGCGCAGCGGATCTCGATCGAGCGCCTGAGCCGGGCCGGCGTCAAGGTCGTCGACGTCCTCGGCGTGGCGGCCGAGCTCCAGAAGACCTGGGCCCGCGACGACTGGGCCAACTGGGGCGGCGTCTACGCGAGTGTCAGCCCGGGCTACGCGGCCGTCATGGAGTCGGTGGGTCGCGCCCAGGCGGAGGCCACCGGCGGTGAGGCCGCCGGGGCCGAGGTCAAGTGGGCCCAGGCCCACGGCCGACTGGCTTGAATCCCGTAGGCCGCTGCCCCGGACCGGTGGGTCCGGGGCAGCGGCCTACCCCCACGGTCGGCGTCGATCCCAGACGGCAACCGACAACCTCCACGGAAACGGAGCACTCACATGTCGTTGTCCGCACTCCGGCACGCTCTCCGGGCACCTGCCGAGGGGGCCGGCAAGCGGCACTCGGCCCGCAGGCACGGTGCCGGATTCTGGCTGATCGCCTCGGCGTTCGTCACGGCCATGGCGTTCTCCACCGTCCCGACGCCGCTGTACCCCCTGTACCAGGCACGAGACGGCTTCTCCACGTTCACCGTCACCATCGTCTTCGCCGTCTACGCCGTCGGCGTACTGGCCAGTCTGCTGCTGACCGGACACGTCTCGGACTGGCTCGGCCGACGAAAGGTCCTGATCACGGCGCTGACGCTCGAACTGGTCGCCGCCGCGCTGTTCCTCACCGAGCCGTCTCTGCCGGTCCTCCTCGTCGCCAGGCTGGTCACCGGTCTCGGTGTCGGCATGCTCACCGCGACCGCCACCGCGCACCTGCACGAACTGCACAGCGCGCACCGGCCCGGCGCCTCGTCGCAACGGTTCGAAATCGTCTCCACCGCGGCCAACATCGGCGGCCTCGGCTTCGGCCCGCTCGTCGCCGGCCTCCTCGCCGAGTACCTCGACGCGCCACTGCGCCTGCCCTACCTGGTCTTCGGCGCCCTGTTGCTGATCAGCATCGCCGCGGTCGCGCTCACCCCCGAGACGGTCGAGAAGCAGCCTGTCAGGCCTGCATACCGCCCGCAGCGCGTCAGCGCCGACCATGGCGACCCGGCCGGATACATGGCCGCCGCAGCCGCGGGCTTCGCGTCCTTCGCGGTCTTCGGCCTGTTCACCTCGCTGGCCCCCGGGTTCGTCGGCCAGACCCTGCACCACCCGTCCCGCGCGCTGTCCGGGCTGACCGTGTTCGCCGTGTTCGGCGCCGCCGCTGCGGCGCAGACGCTCACCAGCCGGCTCGATGCCAAAGTACGCAGGAACCTCGGCCTGTTCTCCCAGGCGGCCGGGATGGCCGCACTCGCCGTCGGCATGCAGACCGCCAGCCTCCCCGCGTTCCTGGTGGCCTGCATCGTGGCCGGCAGCGGCGCCGGAGTGCTGTTCAAGTCCGCGGTCGGCACCGTCGTCGCCATGGCCACGCCGGCCAAACGCGGCGAAGCCCTCGCCGGGCTCTTCCTCGTCTCCTACCTGGGCCTCGCCCTGCCCGCGATCGGCCTTGGCATCGCCACCCGCTACACCGCCGTGACCACCGCGATGACGTGGTTCACCGGTGTCCTGCTCGCCCTGCTCACCACGGCCGGTGCGCTCGCCCGCCGCCCCGGCAGCACCGGCTGAGCACACCGTTCGCCGCCGGGTCCAAGACCCGTGCGGTGCCGCGCTCGACTGACTCGACCAGCTCGTCGAGTCGGGCGTCGCTCGGCTGGGCAGCCTGAGCGACCGGAACGGCGAACAGCGCGGAGGCTGTCACCGCCCCTGCCACGCACAGGCGCAGGCGCCGGGTCCATCTCATGTCGGAAGAACTCCGGGGATACACGTCGTTGTCTGCAGGCTCAGGGGGGCAGGGGGCAGGTCAGGTCGCCGGGCACCTCGTAGGGGTCGCCGTGGCGCCCGAGGGCCGGCGCTGCCGCCGGCCCTCGGAATGCCGCTATTCAGTGGTGTCAGCGGTGATCAGACGCAGTTGCGCGTCCGCCCAGTCCGCGTGGTCGGAGTTGATGCCGTCGCCGCCGTCGGTGACGCGCAGCGTCAGGCGCTGCACCCCACTGACGTCGACGTCGAGTGCGCGAGCGGCGTCCGCGGGGGTCATCACCTCGGTCCGTGCGAGCAGTTGCCCGTCACCCACCACTTCGAAGACGACCGTGGCCGTGCCGCCGACCTCGTCGTCGACACCCACGTGAGCCCGGAAACGGTCGTACGCGCCACGGATGTCGACGGACACCTCGGCCGTGGCATGCACACCGAGGCCTTTGTCGTACGCGGTGCCGCGGATGCGCAGGGGACCGCCGTCGCCTCCGGCGCTTTCCCCGTTCGACGTGTCGCGTTCGACGGGCCCCCAGCCGTTGCGCTCCTGCGCGAACGGCAGATCGCTCACGTAGTCCACTCCCGGCGGTGCGACGAACACCCGTACCGTCCGCTCCTGGCGCAGCGCGGGGACGCCGGCCTTCTCGCCCGGAGCCCGGTAGGAGGCGCTCACCACCACGTCGTGGTAGCCGTACGCCGCGTCGGACGGGACGTGCACGGTGGCGCGTGTGCCGATCGCGGCGCCGGTGGCGAGTTCATCGGCGTGAGCGGTGCCGCCTGTGACCGTCCATCCCTGCGGGGAGCTGACGCGCACGGTGGCGTCGCGCGCCGGACCGAAGTCCTCCACGTGGAACGTGCCTTCGACAGCGACCGTCGTTCCCGGGTCGGCCTCCGCTTTCTGCGGTGTGGCCGACAAGGCGGTCAATGGCATGCGGTCCACGGGCCGGTCGCACGTGGTGCGGCCGGGCAGGGCACGGCAGATCAGGGCGGCGAAGCCGCCGCCCGCCGACGTGGGGACCGTCAGGACATCGCGGCGGTCGGCGACCCGGGACTCGCGGACCAGGCCGTCCGGTCCGTCACGCAGGACCTCCAGCCGCCAGCGGCCGGCGCCGAGGAAGTCCAGCGGTACGCGCCGCGTGTCAGGCCCGTCGGCAGCGGTGATGTCGCCGACGAACCAGCGGTCGCCGTGACGCCGTGCGAGGGTCGCCCCGTCACCGGGGTGCCCGGACAGCAGCCGTGTCTCGTCCCAGACGGTCGGTACCTGCTCGAGGAACCGTTCGAGCTCCGGACGGGACCGGTATGCCTCCACCGAACCGGCGAAGTTCTGGAAGCCGGACTCGTAGACGACCGACAGGGCCAGTTCCGCGGCCTCCGAGGTGTTCCGGGTGCCGAACTGGAATCCCATGGGCGTGTAGTCCATGGATCCCACCACATTCCGGGTGTACGGCAGTGTGGTGATGTCGGCGAGAGACACGTTGCCCTGCTCGGCACCGTAGACCGCCTCCATCGACATGACGTGCGGCCAGGTGCGCTGGATGCCGTGCGGGATGGTCGATCCGTGGAAGTTGACCAGCAGTTCCCGTTCGGCGGTCGCCTCAAGGATGTCGTCGTACCAGCGGAAACGCTCCTGCGCATCCGAATCCATGAAGTCGATCTTCAACCCGGCCGCGCCCCACTCCTTGACCCTGCCCAGGGTCTCCTCGCGTTCGGCGGCCGTGTCCAGATCGGACCAGTGCATCCACACCAGGATCTTCACACCACGCCGCTGCGCGTACTCGATGAGCCGCGGCATCCAGTCCTCGGTCTTCCACCCGTCGTCCACCAGTGTGTACTCCCAGCCGTGGGCGGCGCTGTAGTCGACGAACCGCTGCTGGGTCTCCAGGCTGCGCTGCGCGGCGCCGAAGCCGGCCAGCCAGGACCAGGCGACCTTGCCCGGGCGGATCCACGAGGTGTCCGTCACCCGGGAGTCGGGCGCCAGGTCGTCGGTGAGGGTGGACTCCGTGACGGTGGCCAGGTCACCGATGACGGCGGTGCGCCACGGGGTGGCCAGCGGGCCAGCCGAGGTGATGCGTTCGTCGGCGAGTTCCACGGTGTAGCGGCCGCTTCCGGCGTCGTGTGCGAGACGGCTGCCGGCATAACGACCGTCCACGTCCGACTCCGTGAGCAGGACGTAGGACTCGCCGACCCGGAAGAGCGAGGGGTACGCGTAGTCGCCTGTCGCGGCGTCCGCGGCGGTGGTCTCGGTGCGGGGCCGTTCGTAGTTGGGCGTGTACGGCATCAGCCACGCCGCGGCTTCATCCGGCACCTGGAAGGCGGAAGCCTCGCCGAGCACCGTCACCTCGTCGTCGCCGGGCAGGACGTAGCGGTAGGCGAACCCGTCGTCCGAGACACGGACGACCAGGTCGAGCCGGGCACCATCGTCCTTGGCGAAGGAGAACCGCGCCTCGGTCATATGGGCCACACGCCGGCGCTGCTTGCCGGTCGTCGTGGAGTACCGTTCGGTCACTTTCCGTACGGTGTGGCCACGAAGCCGCAGACCGGCGGTCAGGTCGGAGGCATCGGTGGTGATGCCGACCGGGGCGGGTTCCAGCACGGTGGTGCTGCCTCGGCGTACGCCCAGCGACAAGGTGCCTCGTGTGTCGTCGAGTCGCAGATGCGCGGTCAGGGCGTCGCCGGGCTCTCCTGCCCTGTGCGTCACGTTCCACGACGTGGCCGCCGCGCTCCCGGCGGCTGCCGCGGCCGGGAGCGCGGGACTTCCGAGTCCCACGGTGGCGCTCACGGCTGCGGCGAGCAACGCCAGCAGTCTGCGTCTGAACCGGTGCGTTCCTGCGTGCACGTAGGCCTCCACTCGAGTCTGGCAACGTTGTCGGTTCTGGTGGGCGACGAATTCGTCGGGGGTGTGCTCCTCGGGTCACGAAGTGACGGTGAGGGACGTGAGTGCGGTGTGGCCTCCGGCCGGGGCGGTGACCCGGAGTGCCACATAGCGGGCCGTGCTGTCGGTGCGCAGGACTCCCCGCGCTGTCAGTCGTGCCGCGCCCGTGTACGTACGGCCGTCCCTGCTGAACTCCGCCTGCGCTGCCGGAATGTGGCCGCCCCGCCACTGCGTGCGGATCTCCGTGATGTGCCGCTCGGCGCCCAGGTCGACGACCATGCGACCGTCCGGGCCGGGGGTCCACGCGGTGCCTTCGTCTCCGTCGACCACGGCTTTCGGGTCCGTCATGCCGGGCGGCAACGGTACGGTCGGGAAGGTGGGACGGCCGAGTGCGAGATCGGCGAGCGGGTACGCCGTGGCGCGCGGCACGGTGACCGTGGTCGTACGGCCCGCGCGGACCGTGGCGTCGAGGCTCTTGCCCTGAGCGGAGACGGTGACGCGGCAGGAAGGTCCGCCGAGTCGCACCGTGCGGCCGTCGACCACCTCGGCGCGCAGACCGACGGGAACGCGCTCCCCGGAGAGGACCATGCGCGCAGGCAGCAATACGGCGGAAGCGGCGGACAGTTCGGCTACAAAGTCCGTGCCCGATTCGGTGACTGTCTGGACACCCGCGTACAGGCGGATTCCCTCGGAGCCCGAGCGCGGGATCGTCACCGTGGTCGTCACCGGATCCGAGGAGAGGTTGAACAGGCTCAGGTAGTCGTCCGTGAGAGTGGCCTTCACCTGGGCGGACTGCACCGAGGGTCTCTTCCGGGCGGCTGCGGCGCGGAGCCGCTCGGGCGTCGCGTCCGGGAGTCCCTCGACCAGAATGCCCTCGGCCGGTCCGTCGGAGAGGACGACCGTGTTGCCGTACACCGAGATCGGGTTGGCGCCGCCGCGCACGACGAGACCGGCGCGGCCGTCGATGTCCAGCCAGCCGCCGCGGCTGGTGAGGTCCGCCTGCGGCCAGGCGACCAGGTCGGTCCAGTTCTGCCCGTCGACCGATCCCTGCATCCGGTACGCGCGGCCCGCCGCGGCCTCCCAGCGCAGGGTCACCCGGTCCACGTCCAGGGCCGCGCCCAGATCGACGGCGAGCCAACTGTCCGCGCGCGGACGGTCCGCACGGGACACCGCCCAACGGGTCGAGCCGTCGCCGTCGACCGCGAGCGCGGGCTCCTTGCCCGGGTCGAAGGAGGACGCGGAGGCCGTCGCCCCGGCGCCGCGCGCCAGGTCGGCGCCACCGGCGCCGTCGCGTATCTCGAAGGCGTACAGCGAATAGCCGTACGAGGGGTCGGGGCGTACCCCGAGCATCCGCAGATGGCGGAACCGACCGCGAGGAAAGGTGAGTTCGTCGACCCGTGGGCCGGTGGGAGTCGAGGGACCGGCCTGGGCCGCGACCGTCGCGCTCCCCTCGGCCGCCCGGTACGTGCGGCTTCCGTCCAGCCCCGGCATCCCGGGCATGTTCAGGTTGTGCACCTCCAGGTGGCCTTCCCCGGCGGCCGTACCGGAGGTCGCGTACACGACGGTCCCGGTCGGGAGCGTCGTGAAGCCCGCGTACCCGGTGTCCAGCGTGAGCAGGCTCGCGCTGCCGTCGAACCCGTCCCGCAGCCGGGAGTACGCGACGACCGACCGTCCGGTGACCTTGGCCCCGGTTCTCGGCAGGAACATCGGCGCCGTACCGCTGAGCGCGAACAGCCAGTCGTCATGGGCCGGTTGCCAGGCGAACTTCACGAAACCGGCTTTGCTGACCACCCCGGCCCACGCGCCGGGCGACTGGTGGGAGACGAGGCCGGGGCCCGGGCCGTGGTCGGTGACGCCACTCGCCTGCTCGAAGAGCTCACGCTGCGACAGGGGTCGCACCGGTGCGCGCCCCGACCGGACCCGCCACTCGTGGAGCAGATAGCTGATGGCCAGTTCGGCGCGCGCCTCGGGTTCGTACTTGGGTTCACCCGAGAACTTCGCGAGGCGGTACTGCGGCGGATACGCCTGGTAGGCCTCCAGACGTTCGGCCAGGGCGAGTTCGCAGCGGGCCGCGGCGCGATCTCCGGTCACCTGCGCGAGGAAGGCGAGCGGGATGATGTCGCGGCCGTAGAGATGTTCGCGGTCGGCGACCATCGGCATCAGCGGCTCGCCCGCGTCGCTCATCACGCCGAGCAGGGTGCGCCACAGCGGGCCGGCGTTGGGCTGGGCGGTGAGCACCTGGGGGAGGGCGCGGCCCGCGACGAGGAAGTGGGCGGCGTTGCGTCCGGAGGTTCGCCAGAGTTCTTCCTGGTAGTGCGGGCCGAACGAGCCGTGGTTCTCGACGATGAACGTGTCGTACAGGTTCTGCGCGGTGTTCTCGCTGACGGCGATGCCGTCCACGCGGGCCGGGTTGGCGAGGTCGGCGGCCGGCAGGCCCGCCTCGTTGCGGCTCCACCGTCCGAAGGCGCCGCGCCATGCCTCGTACCGCGCGTCGTCGCTCGCCCAGGCGAGGCCGGGGGCGAGCGCCTGGGCGTAGATTCCCATCTCCTCCAGCTTGGTGTCGCCCTGGAAACCGCCGTCGAGACCGCGCGGGGTCCAGCCGCCGGAGTCGGGATCGTCTCCCGTGCCCAACCCAGCGGTGTACTGGGCCTGTTCGCAGGCGACGGTGTCGACGTTGCGGCGCGTCACCTCGTCGAGGTCGTCCCACAGCAGCCGGGCCGCCAGGACGAAGTAGGACTGGAAGGTGGTGTCGAAGAACAGTTTCCGGCCCCACTGGGTGCCACCGGTCAGTCGGTTCGACGCCGCGAAGTGCTTCAGGGTGGCGAGGGTACGGGCGCGCAGGGTGTCCTTGTCGACTCCGGCGCGCTCGGCGTCGTACGGGCCCCGGGTCAGCAGGACGGCGTTGCCGAGCACGACCGCGAAGCCGAAGTCCTTGGCGGCGTAGTGGCCTTGGGCCGCGTCCCACTGCTGTTCGGACCAGCGGGTGTGGGTGAGGAGGACGCGGTAGTACGTGTCGGAGACAGGGGTCATTGCCGGATCGGGTCCGGCCGCCGCGCCCGATCCGACGGCCGCCGCGACCAGGGCCTGCCCTGATCCCAGGACGAGCGGGGAGGCGGTCAAGGCGCCGGAGACGCCGAGCAGCTGAATGAGGTGACGGCGGGTGAACTCCGTGGCTGGCTGCGGCATGCGGCGGCCACCTTTCCATCGACAACGTTGTCAGACGGTCGCGGTCATTCTTCGGGTGCACCATGGGCGCGTCAAGAGTGCTGCCGCTTGTCGGCCTTGAGGTTTGGGCAATTGGGCCGCGCAGCCCTGTTGACCGACCCGTCGAGCGCCGCTTAGGTTTCACGGCGGTGAAAGCGCTTGCCGTTGCTGGTGTGTCCCTGATGGCGGCCGGCGGGTCCCACCCCGCGCCGCACCGATGCGCACCAATCCCAATGACGAGATGGTCCAACTGCGAGAAGGGCCCGACTGCCCTGCAATTCTGACAACGATGTCAACGGACGAAGGGTGATGCCCGATCATGTCCCCACTGAGCCGCCGTCTCTTCCTCGGCACGGCCTCGGCCGCCTTCCTGGCAGCAGGCACCGGATCCGCCGCCGCGCTGTCGGAAAGCATCCGGCGCAGAGCGAGAAACTGGACCTTCGAGAACGACTCCCTCAGGGCCACGGTCACCTACGAAGACGGTGGCATCCGCCTCACCGGGCTCCTCAACAAGCGTGCGGGCCGCGACTACCTGGCGGCTCCCTCACTGCTCTTCGCCCACGAACTCGACGGCACCGACACCGTCCGCGCAGACGACGGAGGATGGCGCCTGGGAGCGACGACCAGGGAACTGATCACCGTGCGCACGAAGGAGAGGTCCTGGCGGGTCGGGGAGCGCGTCCGCATCCCCCTGCGCAGAACCGCACCCCGACCGTTCCTCGTCACCCTGGTCTTCGAGATCTACGACGGCGACGCGGGCCTGCGCTACTTCACCCTCGTGCGCAACGAGGACACAGCCCGCGACCTCACCCTCACCCGCTCCACTGTGATCGACCTGCGGCTGCCGAACGAGCCGCATACCCTCCACTACGTCCCGAACATGAAGTGGTTCAGCACCCGGGGGTCGTTGAGCACCGCCCCCGTCGGCAGGTCCTGGCCGAAGAAGGCCCTCACCGTGTACGACACCGGGGACGGCTGGAGCATGAGTCCCGAGCTCAACTGGAAGACCCAGCGTGGCAACGGCAACTACCCGACCGACTACATGCTGCCGCCGTTCGCGGGCATCAACGCCTGGCACGAGCAGGACACCGTCTCCGTGGACACCCACCCCGAGGCGCTGCGACTGACGCTGTTCCCGGGTGAGGAGTTCGAGTATCTCGCGGTGAACCTCACGGTCTTCAAGGGCGACGTCGTCGACGGCAAGATGGCCGACGAGCTGCACTTCCGCAAGCGCTTCAAGTACCACCACACGACCACGCTCTTCCACCAGAACGACTGGGACTACCGCGGCGGCCCAGGTCACGAACTGCCCGTCGGCTACTACTACGACACGGTCATCCCGCAGACGAAGCGGGCGGGCCTCGACATGGTCATGCTCGACGACTACTGGAACACCACGCGCGACACCATCGAACCGAGTGACTCGATGAAGAAGTCCATCACCAGCCTGGGCACGCTCTCGAAAACCCTCAAGGACAACGGACTCGGCTTCGGCCTCTGGTTCTCGCTGACGGGAGACGGCCACCTCAAGGGCCGCGACCTCGCCGACCCGGCCCAACTCACCTACAAGAGAAGCCAGATCGAGACGCTGCTCAACGACTACGGCGTCACCCAGCACATGATCGACCTCACCGAGTACTGGCAGAACGAGCGGACGACCGCCTATTCGCACCCGAGTGACAACGTCTACCGCAAGGCCGTCCTCACCCGGAACATGCTCAACGACCTGGTGACGAAGAACCCTCAGTACCTGCCCAAGCTCACCAGCGAACTCGACATCGCCCCCACTCAGGGCGACCGCAACAACGGGTTGCTGCACATCGCGTACAACGGCTGGAACACCTCCAACGGAGGCGTCACCGGAGAGGACCTGTCGCTGCGCACCGCGCTCACCGCGTTCGGACACCTGCCGATGGCCGCGACGTACATGAACGGCGGCAAGATGACCGGCCGCATGGAGGACTACTACTCCTACATGGCCGTCCGCGCGGTCAAGTTTCCCCAGGACCCCGGTGACGCGACCAAGTGGCCCGACGCGGCGGTGAGGCTCATGGGCGTCTTCAACGCCTGGCGCAGGCGGCCTGAGATCACCGCCCTGACGGACGGCCAGTTCCTGCCCGTCCACCTGGGCCAGGGTTGGGACACGACGGAGTGGGACAGCGCCAAGGGCCCGTACGTGTGGATGTGGGCGGACGCCTCGCGCCGCACCGCCCTCCTGATCGCGACCGCCGCCGGCACCGCGCAGACCGCCGTCGATGCCAAGGTGCGCTGGCTCAAGGACCGTACGACGTACGCCGTCACGGACATCACCATCGACGACGACGGCACCCAGGCGCACACCGCGAAGGGGCAGTTCACGGGCGAGCGCCTGCGCACCGATGGGCTGCCGGTCGACCTGTCCGAGAACACCTCGAAGGGCAAGGCGTTCTGGCTGGAGGCGACGTAGGCACAGGGCGCACACATCCCGGGTCCGACAGGCCGGCGTGGCATGACCGGCCCGCCCGGCCGCGAAGGCGCTCGA
Organism: Streptomyces yerevanensis; assembly: GCF_000716805.1. Classification (NCBI taxonomy): domain Bacteria; kingdom Bacillati; phylum Actinomycetota; class Actinomycetes; order Kitasatosporales; family Streptomycetaceae; genus Streptomyces; species Streptomyces yerevanensis. The sequence goes on from NZ_JNWJ01000038.1 coordinate 17,782, forward strand.
CCCCGCCGGGATCGAGCGCCTTCCCCGGCACAGTGCCCGCGTCAGGCGCGGGCCATCGCGAGGGAACCGGCCAGGCGCTCCCCCGCCTCGTAGATCATGTACGCCACGCCGCCGTCGGTACCGAACGTCGGGGAGGCTGATCGGCCGTTCTCGGGGGCCGCGTTCCGGGAGTTGTAGAAGACACCGAGGTGGGCGCGCCTGCTGAAGTCGTTGCCCACCTCCGTGATCATCAGGTCGCCCCCGCTCGCCTTGTCCTTGTTGTAGACGACGTACGTGCTGTTGTTGCGGTGGAGCAGGTGCGGCCCGCCGATGTTGACGGCGCCGACGTCGGAGTGACGGACCAGCGGCTGCTGGTCGTAGCTCCAGGTGCGCCCGTCGGCCGACCAACCCCAGTGGATGTCACGGTGGTTGGTGGTGTTGTTCAGCATGAACACCATGACGTAGTGGGCGCCGCGGGACGGCAGCTCGTGCGGGAAGACACGGGCGTACGACGTCTCGGTCGTGCCGCTCGGCAGCATCGACGTGGACAGGACGACCTTGTCGTAGGTGAAGTTGATGCCGTCCTTGGACCGGGCCAGTCGCGTCGTCGTGTTCTCTCCGTGGAAGTAGAGCCACATCTCCTTGGCACTCTCGTTCCACATCACGTGGGCGGACGCCACATGGCTGACGGAGTAGTGGGGCTGCCAGTTGTTCGAGACGATCGGGTTGTTCGGATACTCCGTGAAGGGGCCCTCCAGGGAGTCGCCGTAGGCCAGGCAGATGCCGCCGGGCGCGTCGTGCGGCCCGTAGTACAGGTAGTACTTCGCAAGGGGACTGGAGAGACGTCCGGCCGTTCCGCGGATGCACGGGAAGATGATCTCGCCCGTCGGGTTGTACTTCAGCTGGGACGGGGTGAGCAGCGTGCGGACATAGGTGTAGTCGGGGAATCCGCCGGGTGCGGCGGACGCGGCCGGGGCGGAGAGTCCGCCGAGGGTGAGGGCGGCGCCGGTGGCCGCGGTGGTGCGCAGGAACAGGCGACGGTCGAACCGCTCAGGCATGGTCGGCTCCGGGGAGATCGCAGAGACGGGGAAATGGGGAACGTCAGAGGTAGGTGGCCGCGGTGACGCACAGCCCGCCGAGGGCGACGGCCCACACATACGGGAGCGTGCGCACCATGACCTGCTGCGGGGAGACTCCCGCGTACTGGGCAGCCCAGACGGTCTGCGTACTGGTCGGGTCGGCGACGCCGAAGACCTGGTTGTACGACGTGGCCATACCGAGGACGACCGCGGCGGGATAGATGCCCGTGGCGATCAGGACGCCCGCGATCCCAGCGCCCAGCCCGAAGACGTTCAGCGGCCCGCGGTAGAGGCACAGCGGCGCGAGCAGCGTGAAGACGATGACGAACAGCACGGCGTTGTGCGGGCTGACCGCCTTCATCAGCGGTTCGAGTGCGTCGACGGCACCGGGCAGCTTCACCGCGGCAAGCAGGATCCCGATGGCGATGAACAGGGCGATCGGCGGGGCGGCCACCTCGAATCCGCCGTACAGGGTGCGCAGGAGCCGCTTGTTCATGTCCCGGGGCCGGGTGGTGGTGGCCAGGGCGTACAGGATGCCGGCCAACAGGGAGGGGATGATGGCGAGTTCGAAGCCCAGGGCGAGGATCAGGGGTACGGCCGGGGCGAGCAGCGCGTGCCAGGGGGCGTCGCCCAGCTTCTCCCGTCGGCTGGGTGAACGGGGTTTTTCCTGCAGGGACGTGAGCGACCAGGTGTGTTCCACGCCGCGTCGGCGCGACTCGGCGAACACGTAGAGGACGGCGGCCACCAGGGCGAACGGGAACAGCTTGACCATGAACCCGCGGACGGTCGGCACGGGCAGTTCCAGAGCCGTGGAGAAGAACTGCCACAGGGGCAGTTCGAAGGGGATGCCCACGGCGATGCCCATGAGGATGGTCCCCGCGGCGGTCACCTTGGGGATGCCCACGGCGATCATGGCCGGGATGCCGATGAGCCCCGCGAGCATCGCGGCGGGCGCGGAACCGGTGACGGTCCCGACGAGGGCGGAGACAGCCAGCACCCCGAGGGCCACGACGACCGGGCGGTCACCGCCGAACTCGACGATCTTGCGGACGAGCGTGGCGGCGACGCCCGTCTCCTCCAGGAGTTTGCCGAGCCACGAACCCAGCACGATGGCGATCATGGTGGCGGCCAGCGTGGGCGCGCCCTCCTGGAGAACCGTGTCGATGACGCTGTTCTTCCCGGTCAGCGGCGCGCCGGCGAGGAAGGCGATGACGACGGCGAGGATGACGAGCGCGAAGGCCGTGGGCAGTCTGCGGGTGAGCATGGCTGCGACCCCCGCCGCCATGACGAGCAGGATGACGAGACCCATGGTTCATCTCTCCATTCCGGGCGCGGTCACCGCGGCGGTGAGCGCGGCGGTGAGGAGCAGGGGGCTTCGGCCGAGTCCGCAGACCGTACGGGCACAGGCGTGGGCGGCGATCTCCTCGGCCCCCGCCACATGGCCGAGGACCCGGAATCGGCCGAGCCGCAGGGCGATGTGCCCGACCGCTTCCTTGAGGGCGGCCTTCATCTCCTTGCGGTGCAGCAGTTCGTGTGCGGCCTCATGGGCGAGGGCCGCGGCACGCACGGATCCCACGGGATACCAGGAGCGCCAGCCGAGTTCGTCGATCAGCGTCTCGGCCCGTTCGATGGTGTCGGTGTACAGCTCGACGGTGGCGGGGCGCGAGGTGTAGCGGGCGAGCAGTAACTGTTCGAGTCCGTCGCCGCGTTCGACGATCCGGGCGCGGCACGGGCCGGGGTCGAGTGTGGCGCCGAACGCGTCGGCGGCCTGGGCCCATTGGCGCAGTCGGGCACCTTCACGTCCCTCGTGCGTGGGCGTCGCGGCGAGCAGGCGTACCGCGAGATCGAGGTCGTCCGCGGCCGGATCGGCGGCGGGCCCGAGGAGTCCCGCCGTCCGTCCCGCGAGGGAGCCGGTCATGACCGCACCTCCAGTACGGCGACCACGGGTTCGTCGGCCGCGCGGTCACGCATCTCGCTGCGGGCCAGGGCGAGCAGGGGCTGCGGGTCGAGGACTCCGGAGAGGTCGGCGATGCGGGAGCCGAGGAGGAGGCGCAGCGCGGGGGCGCGGACGCCCCCGTCGCCGTACGAGGTGGCCTCGCGCACCAGGTGGGCGAGGAGTTCGGGGGCGGCAGCCACGGTGGTGGCGGCCACGCGCGCGTCGGAGGCGTGCAGGCGCACCACGCCGTCGGCGTCGACGACGCGTACGGGTCGCCGGGTGGCCTTCATTCGGCGGCGCACCTCGGTGCCGTAGACCGTGTGGGCCGGTGTGCCGGCGAGGACGCGGACTCGGGCGGGGTCGGTCTTGAGGCTGGCGGCCGCTGCGGCGAGGCGTCCGGCGTCGTCGGTGCTGTGCGTGCGGTCCTGGGTCCGCAGTTCGGTGGCGCCGGTGGCGATGGCGCGCACGGTGCTGGTCTGCGGGTCGAAGGTCACCTCGACCTCGACCCCGTCGGCCGCGGCCCCCTGGGCGATGACGGCCTGTTCGGCCTCGGCGCGTACGGCGAGGATCTGCTCCTGGCCGGCACCGGGGATGATCCGCTCGATCTGCTCCCGCACCAGGGCGAGGGCCACGCCGATCGGGCTGATGACCTCGCTGTGCCGGGCGATCCTGCCCTCCATCCCGCTGAGCGCCGCCACGTGCGGAGTGACGGTGGCCGCTCCTCCGCCACCGCCGACGAGCACCGCGGTGTCGGGGTCGAGGCGGTAGTCGCGGACGAGCCTGTCCACCACCTTCCTCACCTGGGTCACGCCCGCGTCGAGGATCCGGCCCGCGGCCGTCGGCACGTCCACGCCCAGGACGGCGGCGAGGGGGGCGATCGCGGCTCTGGCCACCTCCTGGTCGCAGCGCGCGAAGTCCCCTTCGGGGACGCGGCCGAGCGCGTTGGCGGCGCAGGTCATGGTGATGGCGTACCGGCCGCCCGCCGCGTCCAGGACGGCGTGGTCGGCCGGGTCGTCCGGCATCGGGGCCACCGTGGCGAGAGTCGCGTCGCGCAGGTCGTCGAGGTCGGCGAAACAGGCGTAGGGCAGTCCCGCGATGTGGGCGCTGCGCGGCCCGACGCCTGTGACACGGGCCTGCTCGACGCGGGTCCGGTCGACGCGGACCATCGAGCCGCCGCCGACCCCGACGGTGCGAACGTCCAGGGCGTTGAGGTACGAGGCCTTGCCGAGCATCGTGGCGTGCCGGACGGCGACCCTGCCACGGCGTACGACGCTGATGTCGGTGGAGGTGCCGCCGGTTTCGAGGAAGACGCCCTCGCTGATCCGCTCCTGCATCAGGGCGCCGGCGACTCCGGCCGCGGGGCCCGACAGCACGGTCAGGAGCGGGCGTCGCCGCATCTCGTCCAGCGCCATGACCCCGCCGTCGCAGCGCATGACCATGAGCGGTGCGGTGACGCCCGCCTTGGTGATGGACGCGTCGACGAGGTCGGCGGTGGTGAGCATGCGCGGCAGGATGGCCGCGTTCACGACGGCGGTGCGGGTCCGCTTGTGCAGCCCGTACAGCGAGGTGATCTCGTGTGCCGCCGTCATCGGAAGCCCGGCCGGCCCGGCCGCCTCCAGTACGGACTGCTCCCCTTCGGGCCGGTCGACGGCGAACGGCTCGGTGGCGACGAGGACTTGGGCGCCCGCTCCCGTCAACTCCTCGACCGCGGTACGTACGGCGGTCGCGTCGTCCGGGTCGGCGACGTGGGCGTAGGCGAGCGGGAGCCGCTTGCCGGGGGCGAGTTCGAGCCGGCCCAGCGCGGCGAGGCGGCGGGTCAGGACGGCGGCGGGTCCTGAGCCGATGCCGATCAGGCCGACCGTGGCGACATCGCCCTCCAGCAGGGCGTTGGTGGCCTGGGTCGTGCCGTGCGCCAGGAACGCGATGTCGGCGGGAGCGCGGTCGACCTGTTCGAGCAGCCGGCCGAGCGCCTCGACGATGCCGTGGGCGACTCCGTCCTCGTGATGGTGGCTGGTGGGCACTTTGACCTGGCCCAGCAGGCCCAGTGTCGTGGCGTCCACGGCGACGGCGTCGGTGAAGGTTCCGCCCACGTCGATGCCGACGCGGATGCGGTGATGGGTCATGTCGGAGCACCTCCTTGTGCTGTGAGAGTCGTGCTCGGGCGGTCGCGGGCGGGGCAGGGGAAGCCGGGGCCGCCCTGCTCACGCGCGCGGTTCGGCGTCCGGGGCCGCCGTGTGTGCCGGGGTCAGTAGCCGCGTACGTCGGGCCAGTGGCGCTGTACTCCGTCCTGGTCGAGCCGGCGGGCGAATTCCTCGAACCGCTTGTCCTCGGCCTGGACCTCGTGCGGTTCGACGTCCTCGGCCAGGCAGTGGGCGGCGAGCGCACCGGCGGCCTCGCCGATGTTCCACTCCACCGGGTGGAGCCGGAAGCAGCCGTTGGTGATGTGCGTCGTGCCGATGTTCTTGCCTGCCGGCAGCAGGTTGCGGACCCGTCGCGGCACCAGTGCCCCGAGCGGGATCTCGAAGGGCACCGAGCCGATGTCGATGTAGGTGTCACCACCCGTCGAGGGGTGCAGGTCGATGCGGTAGCCGCCGACTCCGACGGAGTCCCGGTGCCTGGTGCCGCCGTAGGGTCCGACCAGGTCGATCGCCACGTCGTGCTCGGTGACGGTGGTGACGGCCTTGATACGGCGCGACTCGCGGACGTACGGCGCCTTCGCCAGGCCGTCGGCGGTGCCGGTCACGTCGGGGCGCAGGCGGAGGCCCGGTAACCCGGTCCCGCCGTCCGGGCGGGGCGCCTCGGTCTGCAGCCAGTACAGGACCGACAGGGACAACTGCCGTGCCTCGGTGACCGCTTCGGCTCCGGTCCGCGCTCCGGCCCCGACGAGCGGCTTCAACCAGTAGTCGTTGAGCGGCCAGTTGACGAGGGTGATGTCGGAGTCGAAGGCTCCGGGGCGGTGCATCTTGTGGGCGAGGATGCGGCGGAAGCCCCACAGTTCCTTGTCGCCCGCGTCAGTGCTCTGGTCGGCGCTCACCGCGAGCGGGTCGTGGTCCGGGTTGGGGACGAAGGTACGCGACACGGGTTCCAGGGTGCGCGGATCGGGGGCCTCGAAGCCGAGGAGCGGGCCGGGCCAGAAGTCCGGCCGGTACGCGCGCCAGAAGTCGTAGTCCGCCGGACGGTCGACCGTGTGGTCCTCACCCTCGTGATGGGAGAGCGCGAAGCACACGGTGATGCCCTGCTGGTTGAGCGGCTGGGCCCGGTCCGGGGCGTGCGGCTCGTCGTACTCGGAGCGCGCCTCGGCACCACAGGCATGCTCGACACCCGCGAGGTCCAGGAGTTCACCGGTCTCCGTGGCGTCGAGGACGTACCGGGCCGCGATGGTGACGCGGGCCCTGTCGTACCGGTGCTCCAGCGTCACGGCCCGTATGACATCGTTGTCGGACTCCGCCGCGACGGGCCGGTGGTCGGTGAGGACGGTCAGCCGTCCGGCGGCCCGGTGGGGCGCGAGCATGGCCTCCAGCACGGCCAGTGCCACGCGCGGCTCGTGACAGAGTTTGCTCACGCGTCCGGCGCCGGGGTTGAGGTCCGTGAGCGCCAGCGCCTCCGAGCGCATCGGGTACCACTGCCGGTACCACTGCCGGATGCCCTCACGGAGTTGGCGGTACGAGGCGGTGGTGCCGAACTGCTCGACCCATGGGTGTTCGTCCGGGGGTACGGCCTGCGAGGTGAGCTGTCCGCCGATCCAGTCGGTCTCCTCGGTGAGCACGACGCTGCGTCCGGCCCGGCAGGCGGCCAGCGCCGCGGCGACGCCGCCGAGTCCGCCGCCCACGATGAGGATGTCCGCTTCGGGTATCACGCTTCTCCTTGCTGGTTGTTCTGGTCCACGGAGGATTAGGTGGACTCAGTCGACTCGGTGGGCTCGGTGGATTCGGTGCGGGGAGGTCAACGGCGCTCCGGCGGCCTCCCGGTGGTCGCACCTGGCCGGAACACACAAGTGACCAGGGGTTCCTCGGCCTGCTCGTCGGCCACAAGCGCGGCCAGCAACCGGACCGCGGCCGCGCCCAACTCGTGGCGGGGGATGTCGAACCCGGTGGGCTGCGGACCTTCGACGAGATCGGGCGGAGGGCTGCCAAGGAGAGCGAGGGAGAGGTCGTCGGGGCAGGTCAGGCCGGCTTCGTCCACGGCTGTGCGCAGGGCGCGCCAGGCGGCCCCGGTGTCGGTCTCCTCCGCGACGAAGGCGGTGACGCCCTCGGCAAGCCATCGGCCCAGCACCTCGAGTGTGATGTCGCGCTGCGGATCGGCACAGCGGAAGACGGCCTGGGGCCCACCGGCCAGTCCGGCCGACTCCAGCCCCTCCAGGAAGCCCCGTTGACGGTCCGTCGAGGCCGGCGCGTCATCGTCCTCACGGACCAGGACGATGCGGCGGTGCCCCAGTGACGCCAGGTGCCGGACCACTTCGCTGCTGGCGCTCACATAATCGGCGCCCACCCAGGACAGGCCTTCCAGCTCCTCGCGACGCCCGAGGTGCACGACCGGGAACCCGTCGGCGACCATCCGCTTCAGCTCGGCGAGCGGGACGTGCCGGCCAAGGAACAGACAACCGTCCGCGAGCCGTACCCGGTTCAACGCCTCGGGCCCGGCCGCCCCGGCGCCACCGGAACTCGACCCCGTGAACAGCACCAAGTCGTAGCCGCGCGCGGCGGCTTCTCGCTCCACGCCGACGAGGAAGGGGTAGTACGAGTGCTGCACGTCCGTCGGGAAGGTGGCCGTGAAGCTGAAGACGCCGAGCAGGTTGTTGCGGGCCGCTGCCAGGCGCCGAGCCGCAGGATCCGGTGCGTAGCCAAGACTGCGGGCGGCATCGAGCACCCTCTGACGTGTCTCGTCGGAGATCGCCGAGGCCTGCGCCTTGTCCGACAGCACGAGCGACACCGTGGCCTGGGACACTCCGGCCAGTTGGGCGACCTCCGCCTGCCGCGGTCGTGACGTGCGTCCCGCCGCCGTGGGGGTCCGACCACGCCGTGACCGCTTCCTGGGCTGTTCCACCATGCTCCCCACCCGGCCGTTCACGGCCGATGTCCGGGCTGTTCATGCGTATCAGTAATGCGCATTAGCACGAACTGTGAGCGCCTTGACGGCGTCGGTCAAGGCTTCTTGCACGACTTGTTCGGACCTCGGCCAACGGCGAGAAGCGGTGCGAGTCGATCCTCCCGGGACACAACGGCTGGTCACGCGGGCCGCGTTCAGCCTCCTCACCGGCCGACTCCGACGCGGACGGCGTGCCGAGCGGTGGAGCAGCGCCGCTCGGCACCCCGTCCGGCGAAAGCGCCGACGGCACGGTAAGGATCAACTGTCCGGCGATGTCGCGGGGTTGCGCGATCAGGTCCAGACCATTGACGTGTACACCGCTTCCGGTTAGCGTCTGCGCACACGCTTTCAAGGACCAGCCCCCGTGCCCCCACCGCAGTGTTCGGCAAGCCTCGGGAGTTCTTCCATGCGCGTCAAGCGATCTCTTTCAGCCGCACTCCTGCTCACCCTGACAACGATGTCGTCCTTCCTGGTTCAGGCCGCTCCGACGGCTTCGGCGGCCGTGTCGGCGACGGTGTGCAACAAGTACTGCGACGCGCGCGACCCGGCCCTCAGCGGCCAGGACCGCAAACCCGTCACCGCCACACTCTTCGGGCGCACGTTCGTGCTGCACTTCAACGACGCCGACGCCATGGGCTGGGCGTCCATAGGCAACGGCAGCCCCCGGGACGAGGTGTGGATGGACCGCTCATTCGACGGCGGGCGCACCTGGTCCTCCGGCAGCAGGATCGGCGCCACCACCATCCCGGCGGGCCAGAGCGGCTGGCGGACCATGATGTACAACGTCGACGACTGGGCGAACCACGGTGTCGGCGCCCTGCGCGCCTGTGGCAAGGCCGCCGACCGCACCGACATCGTCTGCACGCCCTGGGCCCGCTCCACCTGGAACGCCGCCGACCGGCGCACCGCGGCGGCCACCGCGCAGATGCAGTTCTACGACTACGGCACCGGCCTGTTCGACACCACCGGCTGGTGGAACTCCGCCAACGCGCTGCACGCCGTCATCGACAACGCCCGGGTCACCGGCATGCGGAGCTACACCTACGCCATCGCCCGCACCTACGACCTCCAGATCAACGCCCACGCCGGGCAGTTCCGCAACGACTACATCGACGACACCGGATGGTGGGGCCTGACCTGGATCGCGGCCTACGACCTGACCGGCGACCCCCGCTACCTGGCCACAGCCCGGGCCGACGCGGACTACATGGCCTCCTACTGGGACAACACCTGCGGCGGCGGGGTGTGGTGGAGCACCGCGAAAACGGTGAAGAACGCCATCCCCAACTCCCTCTACATCGAGCTCAACGCCGCCCTGCACAACCGCATCCCGGGCGACACCACATACCTTCAACGCGCGAAGGCGGACTGGACCTGGTTCCAGGGCACCGGCGTGATCAACTCCGACCGGACGGTGGGCGACGGCATCAGCCTGAGCACCTGCAAGAACGGCAACGCCACGGTCTGGTCGTACAACCAGGGCCAGCTGGTCGGCGGTCTGACCGAGCTGTACAAGGCCACGGGCGACTCCTCCGTACTCACCGCGGCCCGTCGGATCGCCGACGCCAACACCACCTCCAGCAAGCTCAACACCTCGGCCGGCATCCTCAAGGACCCCTGCGAGAGCGGTGACTGCGGCGCCGACGGTCCCTCTTTCAAGGGCGCCGACGTACGCGGCCTGGCGAAGCTCAACGCGATCCTGTCCGACCACCCCTACACGGCGTACCTCAACAAGCAGGCAGCGCAGGCCTACGCCTCCGACCGCAACGCGCTCGACCAGTACGGGCTGCGCTGGTACGGCCCCCTGGACAAGACCGACGCCGCCCGCCAGCAGAGTGCCCTCGATCTGATGAACGCCGCCTCCTGACTGCCCGCTGCACGAGCCGCCCGCGCCGCCCGGCCATGTCGCCGCTGCCCGCGGTACGGCGTTCGATGCGCTCAGCCCCTCTGGGGGCCGGCCGACGTGCCCGTAGAGGGTCCCCGGAACGAGCGGGCCGCTACAGCGCGGCTCCGGCGGCTCGCTTGCGGCCGAAGTACGTGGACAGACCCACGGCGAGCAGCAGCGCGGCACCGTTGAAGACCGGATCGACCCAGTCGCTGGCGCCGGCCAGCGTAAGGCCGCTGACGGTCTCCGAGACGAAGATCACGCCGATCATCGTGCCCAGCACGTTGAAGCGGCCGGGCTCGATCGCGGTGGCGCCGAGGAACACGGCGGCCAGGGCGGGGAAGAGGAGGCTGGTGCCGCTGTCCGCGGTGGCGCCGCCGACGCGGGCGGTCTGCAGGACGCCGGCGATCCCTGCGAGCGCTCCGGCGATGACGAAGGTCAGCAGCAGGTTGCGCCGAACGCGGATGCCGACCAGGTTCGCCGCCCGGGGGTTGGATCCCATCGCGTACAGCGCCCGCCCGTACGGCGTGTGACCCAGCAGGTACCACATCAGGGCACCGAGGACCACGACCACCGACACCACGCGGGGCAGACCCAGCCACTGCTGGGAGCCGAAGTCGAGCAGGGCGGGTGAGACGCCCGCGCTGATGGTCTGGCCGCCCGAATACCACTGGATGACCCCGCCGAGGAGAGTGGCGCTGCCCAGAGTGGTGATGAACGAGCTCATCTGGAACCGGGCCACCATGATGCCGTTGACCAGTCCGATGAGCACGCCCGTCGCCACCGCGGCGAGCACCGCGGGCACGACACCCACGCCGTGGCGGGCCATGAGCGCCGCGCACACCAGGGAGCTGGTCGCCGCGTTCGCCCCGAGGGAGAAGTCGAAGTAGCCGGCGGCCAGCGGCGCGAGGGCGGCCAGCGCCAGCAGGGCGATGACCGACTGGTTGCCGGTCACCACGCTGAGGTTGGCGGAGGTCGGGAAGACCGCGGCACTCGGCGGGTAGAGGCTGAAGAACACCGCCACGGCGACGGCCAGGGCGGGAAGGGTGTACCGCTCGGCGAGCCGCCCCGGCGACAGCGCGGACCGCCGGGTGCGCCGGGTCGGTTCCGTCTCCTTGGACGTCTCGGATTTCGGTGGGGACGGGGGCGTCGGGGGCGAGGATGCGGAAGAAGTGACACCGTTCATGGTCATGTCCTGGCTCCGGAGGTGAGGGACGGTGAACGCTGGACGAGGTGGACGAGGCGGTCGGCACTGAGCCCTTCGCCGTCGGCCTCGGTGACGACGCGGCCTTGGTGCAGCACGAGGACCCGGTCGCACAGGGCTGCCAGTTCCTCCAGGTCGGAGGAGGCGACGAGGACCGCGCAACCAGCGGCAGCGGTGCGGCGGACCACCGTGTAGATGTCGGCGCGGGACATCACGTCCACGCCCTGGGTGGGCTCGTCGAGGAGCAGCAGCTGGGGGTCGCGGCGCAGCCAGCGGCCCAGTACGGCCTTCTGCTGGTTGCCGCCGGACAGGGTGCTGAACGCCGCCTCGACGGAAGGTGCCTTCACGCCGTAGCGGCTCACGAGGTCCTGGCTGTCGCGGCGTTCGGCCCCGTGGTCCAGGCGCCAGCGCCGCCAGTAGTGGCCGAGCACCGACATCGAGAGGTTGGCCCGCAGCGGGAGGTCCGCGAACGCGGCATCGGCGCCCCGGTCTTCGGGGACGTAGGCGACGCGAGCGCGCATCGCGTCGCCGGGGCCGGTGAAGGACACCTGGTTGCCGTCGAGTTCGATGGTGCCGCCGGTCGGCCGGCGGTCGCCGAAGAGGGTGCGCAGCAGTGAGGTGCGGCCGGAGCCGAGCAGGCCCGCGACGCCGACGATCTCACCTGCGCCGACCTCGAGGTCAACGCCACTGAGCGGGCCGCCGGTCAGGTCGGTGACGGTGAGCAGCGGGCGGGGCCGGCTCTTGCTCACGGTCGGACGCACGGCCTCGTCCAGTGCGCGCCCGGCGATGAGCTCCACCAGTTCGGACTCCGTGGGGCGGTGGTCCACGAGGGTGCCGATGACCCGGCCGTCCCGCAGGACGGTGTAGTCGTCGGTGACGGCGATGACCTCGCTGAGGCGGTGGCTGACGAGGATCACCGTCTGCCCCTGGTCGGCACGTCGGCGTACGGACTCCAGAAGGAAGCTCGCCTCGTGCTCGGGCAGACTCGCCGTGGGTTCGTCGAGGACCAGGACGAGGTCGTCCCGGCCTGTCTCCTGTAGTGCCCGTGCGATGGCGACCATGGTGCGGGCGGCAGGCCGCAGGGTGCCGAGGAGCGCGCGGGGGCCGGCGTCGATCTCGAACCGCTCCAGCAGTGCGGCGACCCGGTCGTGCAGCGCCCTCCAGCTGATCCGGGCGCCCGCCCGGGTGGGCCAGCCGGAGGCGAGCGCGATGTTCTCCGCCACGGTGAGGTCGTCGAAGACCCCGAGGTCCTGGTGGACGAAGCGGAGCCCGGCCGCATGCGCGGCAGCGGCCGTGAAGTTCCGGGCGTCCCGGTTCTGCCCGCCGACCTCGATCGTGCCGCCGTCGGCGCTGTGTGCACCGGCGAGGATCTTGATGGTGGTGGACTTGCCGGAGCCGTTGCCGCCGAGCAGCGCGTGGACGGTGCCGGCACGAACCTGGAGGTCCGTGCCGTGGAGCACCGTGGTGCCGCCGAACTGCTTCGTCAGCCCGGTGATCCGCAGTGCCGTGCCGGACGGGCGGCTCACTGCGTCCCCCAGCCGGTGGTGTAGTGCTTGATGTAGTCGACGGGCGGCTCGTAGGAGCTGCCCTTCTTGGGCAGGTTGTGGTCGGCGTCGATGCCGACGAGGCCGACGCCCGCCGACTCTGCGGGCTTCTGGCCCGCCAGCAGCCGGACGGCGTCGTCGACGGCCGCCCACGACAGCTGCTTCGAGGAGTAGCCGACGTCGCCGTCCTGCGCCCCGCCGCTGCGGATGACGTCGGCGTTGGCCGCGTTGCCGAAGTTGCCGACCACGGTGAGCTGGGCACTCCGCCCGGAGGAGGATATGGCCTGGCCGATGCCCGCCTGCAGCCAGCCGTCGATCGGGAAGGCGACCGCGTTCACGTTGGGCGCCCCGAGGAGGGCGGAGGAGAACTTGGAGCCGAGCGTGTTGTTGACGAGGTCCTGGTTGCCGACGTCGAGCTGCTTGACGACCTCGCAGCCGGAGCACTTCTTGAGCTCGTCACGGAAGCCCTTGGTGATCATCGGGCCCCAGATCGGGTCGGTGAAGTTGACCAGGAGCACCTTCGCCTTGCCGTTGGTCCTGCCGATGACGTAGTCGGCCTGGAGCGCGCCCATCCGAGCGCGGTAGTCCTCGAGGGGCATGCCCTTGAGCGGGGCGGTGACCGCGGAGTACAGCTTCTTGCCTCCGGCCACGTCGCAGTCCATACCGCCGTTGCCGATGGTGACGATTCCGGCCTTCTTGGCCTCGCCGAGGGGGCCCTGGACGGCCGGGCAGTCGACGCCCACGGGCATGATCACGTCGGCCTTGGCGCTGATCGCCTGCCGGATGCACGCCCCCCAGCCGCTGGGGTTGAGCTTGCCGTCACAGAGCTTGGTCTTCCAGCCCACGGCCTTGCCTGCCGCCATGGCGGCCTCGCTGGGCTCCACACATCCGGGCTGCTGCTGGCCGCAGGAGACGACCCAGAGGTTCATCCCTGCTTTCGGCTTCGCAGTGACCTCCGGCAGGTCCCCGGTGGCACCCTTGAAGGCCGTCTCCAGGGCGGCGCGCGCCTCCTTGGAGGTCCCGGAGTCGGAGGATCCGCCGGCCGAATTGCTCGCGGAGCCGCCGCAGGCGGTGGTGACGGCGGTGACCGCCGCGACGATCAGGGGGAGGGCGAGTCTGCGGAGCGAACGCCTTTGTTCGGACACGATTCTCCTTGGGGAGCGGTGGCGGGAATGTCGCCATTTCGGGAGTCGGTGATTGCTGGAATTGAACACAGCGGGCGGCTGCAAGGGAAATTGCGAATCGGTATGAATGTCATCACGGAGCACGATGTGTTTGATCCTGCCGATCCGCGGCCGCTTCAACAGCGATATCAGGGGTGACTGGGATCCGTTAGCAGGCTTTCCATGACTCCTTCGGGAAGCCGCTTCGTGAGCCGGTCGGAGAATTCGCCGTCGACAAGTACGAACGCCATCCGGGCAACCGCTCCGGAGCGGTTCTCCCAGCGGTGATCGGTGCCCCGCTGTACGACCACGTCCCCTGACCGCAGCACGGTCTCCGTGTCGTCGAGCACCAGGACGACCTCCCCCTGCAGCACGATGCCGTAGTCGACGGTCTGCGTGCGGTGCATGGGCGACACGACACCCGGCGGGAACTCGTTGATCCTGATTTTCGTCCCGTTCGGGTCGGGCGGCACGGTCAGGGAGATCTGCGTCGGCTCCGGTTCGTCAGGGTCTACAGGCGCCGGCGTTCGGCGGGTGTTCCACAGCTCGTGGAAGACCGCGCCGTCCGGTGCGGTCCGCACCACGGGCGGCGGTCCGTCCGAGAGGAACACCGACTTTCCGTCATCGTCGTGACCGGTGACGACCCGGCGAGAGGTCCAGCTCATACAGCTCACCTTTCAGCGTGACCAATGAATCCGTGAAAAATGAATCAGCGTGTGACGGAAAAGGGCACAGTGCAGCCCGCCATCAGGTGCGGAAAACACCGCAGGGCGCCAAAGGCAGAGAATGCGAAGGGCTCTACACGGCGTCGAGCGCGTCGGTGAACGCCTTGGTGCCGCCGTGTGCCGAGAATCCCCCGTCGACAGTGATCTCGGCCCCGTTGACGTACGCCGACTCATCGGAGAGGAGGTACACCACCAGCGGTGCCACCTCCTCGGGGACCCCTGCCCGGTTCATGGGCGTCATCGACAGATGCGCCTTCACGAACAGGGGGTTGGCGTTGGCCATGATCGGTGTCTCGATGTATCCGGGGTGGATGACGTTCGTACGGATCCCGCGGGGGGCCAGCTCCAGCGCTGCGACCTTCGACAGTCCGCGCAGTGCCCACTTGCTGGAGGTGTAGGCGACCGCATGGTGGGCGACGAGGCCGGCGACCGAACCGACGTTGACGATCGAGCCTCCTTCGCGCATCAGCGGGGCCATGGCCTGCATGCCCAGCAGGGCGCCGGTGGTGTTGACCGCGAAGGCCCTGTTCCAGTCCGCGACGTCGACCTCGCAGAGCCGCGCGCGTACCGGCACGCCGGCGTTGTTGACCAGGCCGTGCAGGGGACGGCCGCGTTCCTCCAGCCAGTCGGCGAGAGCCGCCCAGTCGTCGGGTGAGGAGACGTCGAGGTGTTGGTAATCGACGTCCAGTCCCTGTGCGGTCAGGGAGGCGGCGAGGGCCTCGCCGTCCTCGCCGAGGACGTCGGTGGCGATGACGGTGGCGCCCTCGCGGGCCGCGGCCTCCGCCTCGGCGGCACCCTGGCCCCGGGCGGCACCGGTGACGACAACGCTTCGGCCTTCCAGACGTCTTCGACTCACGGCTTCCTCCTGTTTCCTGCCTGCATCCCGTCCGGGCACTCGGCCGTACCCGGCACGGGCCTCACGCTAGGAAGCGGAGACGAGATGCGGAAACGGTTGTTGCCGATGGCTGGCATCCGGGACCGCCATGGCTTGACCGGCGGCAGCGCCGGTCGCCGATGCATCGGCGGCGAGAGCCGGCATGCCGGGTTCGGCCAGTTCCGCGCAGACGCGACGGACCGCGCCGCGCAGCCACGTGTGCCCGGGGTCCGCATGGCGCTTGTGGTGCCAGTACATGGCCTCGACCAGCGGCAGCTCGTCGGGGAACGGCGTCGGTACGACGGCACAGCGCGCGAAGCCCGCATACCGGCGGGCCAGCCGCTCCGGCACCATCGCCACCAGATCCGTGCCGCCCACCACGAACGGCAGGACACTGAAACCCGGGGTGCTGACCTGGATCCTCGGAGTGATCCCCAGCACCTCCAGCTGACGGTCCGACGGGGTGAGGCTCTTGGCGAATCCGGCCGCGGCGTGCGGCATCTCCGCCAGGTCCCGAAGGGTCAGTCGCCCCTCCACCAGCCGTGGGTTGTCCGGGTCGACGATGCACACGAACCGGTCGCGCAGCACAGCCTCGTTGACCCCGGGCACCTGGTAGCCGAGCGGCGCGATCAGCAGGTCGTGGCAGGCCAGATGAGTCTCGCTCGTCAGCTGTCCGGGCGTGATGGGGTGGAAGTCGATGCGCACGCCCGGCGCTTCCTGCCCGATGACCCGCAGGAGCGGCTCCACCATCACCGTCATCACGTAGTCGGACATGACGGCGGAGAACCGTTGGCCGCTGGTGGCTGGATCGAACCGACGAGTCAGGGACAGGACCTCCTCGGCCTTCTGCAGGGACGCCTGTACGACGGGCAGGAGGCGCTCCGCGAGCGGCGTCAGCTCGTATTCCCGGCCCACCCGCACCAGCAGCTCGTCGTCGAAGTGTCGGCGCAGCCGCGCCAGCGAGCCGCTCATCGCGGACTGGCTGGTGTTCAGGCGTTCACCCGCCCGGGTGACGTTCTTCTCCTGCAACAACGCTTCGAGCGCCACCAGCAGGTTGAGGTCGATCGTTCCGAGCCCCATTCGAGTCCCTTCCGGCAATGTCACCGAACCAGCGCCGAAACGCGGGATCAACCAGGGCGGTGAGCTTAACCAGGAGCAATCAGGGCAAGGAAGGGGTGGCGTGTGACCGTCACCGAGATCGATACCAGCAATCGGTGCCACGGATACCGCAGTCGCGACGCCACCCGTGGTGCTGGTGCGGTCGGCCGCAGCCCTTGGACGTGCGGCTCCACGGTTCCCGCCCTCAGGGCCGCGGGGTGCGCCCGCGCCTGCGCGCCCGGGGCAGGTAGATGTCCTGGCGGCCCGGCACGATCCGGTTGGACACGCTGCCGAGCCGTTCCACGGTCAGCGTCACCACGTCACCCGGGGTGAGCGGGGGCGGGTTCCGCTCGCCGTTGCGGCCCCAGTGCTCCGCCAGGGCGCCCCAGCCACAGGTGCCGGAGCCCAGCAGGTCTCCCGGGCGTACCCAGGTGTCGCGGCTGGCATACGCGATCATCTCCTCGAAGGTCCACGAGCAGTTGGCAAGAGTGTCACGGCCGATGAGCTCCCCGTTGATGGTGACGGTCATCTCCAGGTCGAGGAACCCGTCGGGGTCCCTGCGGTTCTCCACCTCGTCCGCGGTCACCAGGAACGGGCCGAGGGTGTTGGCGAAGTCCTTGCCCTTGGAGAAACCCAGGCCGAGGTTCTTCTCCGGTTTCTGCAGGTCACGGGCGGACCAGTCGTTGAAGACCAGGTAGCCGACGATGGCGTCCCCGGCCTGCTCGGGCGTGAGGTCTCGCCCGGGCCGGCCGATCACGGCGGCCACCTCCAGCTCGCAGTCGAGCACCGAGCATCCGGCCGGGACCGGCACCTCGTCGTGGGCGCCGTAGGCGGCGTGCGGGTTGGTGAAGTAGAAGTTCGGCGCCCGGTACCACTCCTCGGGGATGTGCTCCAAACCGTCCAAGGCCTTCGAGACACCCTCGATGTGCGCCTCGAAGCCGACGAAGTCACGGATCGACGGCGGCTTCAACGGGGGCAGCAACCGGACGTCCTCGACCCGCGGACCGCCGTCCCCGGCCAGGGCCCGCTCGCCCGCCTCCCGCAACGTCCCGTTCTCCAGGAGCGACAGCACCGTGGTGCCGTCGGGCAGCGGGTGGACCACCCCTTCCCGGACGACACCAGCGCGCTCGACGCCTCCGTGCTCGTATGTCGTGAAACGCATCGTGTGTTTCTCCCGTGCTCAGCGGTGGGTGGGGGTGGGTGCGCGCCGGACCGTCCTCAGCAGGTCCATGGCGTTGCCGCCGGCGATCGCGGCCCGGGCCGCCGGGTCCAGCCCCGCAGCGTCCAGGCGCGCCACCGGGTCCTCGACACCCATGTCGAAGGGATGGTCGGTGCCGAGAACGACACGGTCCGCACCGGCCTCCTCGACCAGGTGGCGCAGTCCCCGGGGCGTGTAGACCAGGGCGTCGAACCACATGCGCCGCAGGTAGACGCTCGGCGGGTGGGCGCAGCCCCGCGCGTCCTGGCGTACCTGCCAGGCGTGGTCGGACCGGCCTATGTACATGGGCAGGTAGCCGCCGCCGTGCGCGGCGACCAGCTTCAGCCCCGGGAAGCGGTCGAGGGTGCCGCCGAAGATCAGCCGAGACAGCGCGACGGTGGTCTCCACGGGCTGGCCGACGGTGTTGCCGAGGTAGTGGGCGGCGAGCCGTTCCCGGAGGGAACAGCCCCATGGGTGGACGAAGACCACCGCGCCCAGTTCCTCGGCCTTCGCCCACACCGGGTCGTGGGCCGGGTCGGCCAGTTCACGGCCGTCGACGGAGGTGGAGACGCCGATCCCGTACAGCCCGCGTCCGGTGACCGCCTCCTCAAGCAGCTCCACCGCGAGGTGCGGGTGCTGCAAGGGGACGGTGCCCAGGCCGTACAGCCGCTGCGGCGCTTCGGCGCAGTGTGCGGCGACTCCCGCGTTGACGGTACGGGCGAGGCGTGCCGCGAGGTCCTCGCCAGCCCAGTAGTGGTGCATCGGCATCGGCCCGACCACCTGGATGTCGACGCCCATCGCGTCGAGGTCCGCCAGCCTTGCCCGTACGTCGGTCAGCTTGGGCCGCAGCCGGGACAACTGGGCTCGGTTGGCCGCCAACGACTCGGGCGCGTGCGCCCGCTGCTCGGCTGCGAACTCGGCCGCGAGTCCCTCCGTACCGGCGCACAGCTCGTCCGCCGCCGGGACGGCCACGTGGCCGTGGAAGTCCACGACAGGCATGGTCATGCCGGGGCCCGCAGCGCGTCGAGGGTCTCGGTCATCAGCCGGGCCGGGTGGGCCCCCGGCGTCTGAGGGTGGATCTCCCACTCGGCCAGCTTCAGGGAGTTCTCCAGCACCATCCGCACACGGGGCATCCGCCGTGCCATGAACGCCTTGAGCGCGACCTCGACCGGGTCCTCACCGACGAGCAGCTCCGCGAGGACCACCGCGTCCTCGGCACACATCGCCGCGCCCTGCGCGACCAGGGGCGGGCACGCGTGCGCCGCGTCACCGATCACGATCGTCCGCCCCCGGTACCACGGTTCGTCGATCATCACGGTCTCGATCCAGCGGTAGTCGACCACCGTGTCGTCGGGCAGCGCGGCGATGAGCCTGCCCCAGGTGCCGCCGTAGCCCTCGCCGCGTTCCCGCAGCAGGGACACCGGGGCGGAAGGGCCCACCAGAGAGGCGTCCAAGTTCTCGTCCAGCAGGTAGGCGTAGCACTTGTCCGGGGAGATGGGGCTGTAGCCGGCCTTGTAGCGGGGGCCGCCGTAGTGGACCTCGTGGCAGTCCAGCTCGGCCGGGCGGTCGGCGACCACCCGGAAGATGGACATGCCGACCGGGCGCGGCTCGACGGTGATGCCGATCAGGGAGCGCATGTGCGACTTGATGCCGTCGGCGCCGACGACCAGGTCGTAGCTCCCGGTGGTGCCGTCGGTGAAGGTCACGTCCATGCGGCCGGGCGACTGTTCCAACCGCTCGACGGTGAGGCCCAGCCGGACATGCACCCCGTGGGCGTACACCGCGTCGCACAGGGCGTTCTGGAGGTCGGAGCGGAGCGCGCCGGCCGTCGCGGGAAGGTCCGGTCCGCCGGTGTGGGCGACCGAAAGATCGGTGATCAGCTCGC
Organism: Streptomyces yerevanensis; assembly: GCF_000716805.1. NCBI lineage: Bacteria > Bacillati > Actinomycetota > Actinomycetes > Kitasatosporales > Streptomycetaceae > Streptomyces > Streptomyces yerevanensis. The sequence goes on from NZ_JNWJ01000038.1 coordinate 37,437, forward strand.
CGTCCGCCTGGCGCAGTCGCAGACCGTCGAAGGGCACCGCCCGGGCGAGCACCTTGTCCAGGACGCCCACCGAGCGCAGCGCCTTCAGCGCGTTGCCCTGAAGGGTGATGCCGTGGCCGACACCGAACCACTGAGGTGAGATCTCGACCAGGTCGACGTCGACGCCTCGCTGTGTCAGCGCGAGCGACAGCACGCTTCCGGTGATACCGCCGCCGACGACGAGCACCTTGTCCACTGCCATGGGCATTCCTTGCTGTGTGAGATGAGGGATAGGGGAAGGCCGGTCCGTCAGCCTGGGAAGCGGTCCCCGAGTTCGTGGTAGTGCTCGACGACCGGGGCCTTGTCGAAGTACGGGCCCACCAGGGAGCGCCAGCGCTGGAACCGCTCGGAGGTGCGGAAACCGACGGTGTGCGCCTCGACGGTGTCCCAGCCGACGAGCAGCAGGTAGGTCTGCGGCCGCTCCTCGCAGCGCAGCAGCTCGGCCCAGCGGAAGCCGTCGGCCTCGGCGAGAACCTTGCGTCCCTCGGCGAAGGCCGCCTCGAACTGCTGCTCCTGGCCGGCCGATACGGCCAGCTCCGCGTGCTCGACGATCACCACATGCTCCTGTCGTTCCGGATGTGACGGTCTGGGTCTGCGTGCATGACCCTCCGTGAGCGGCGACCGCGCGGTCAACGGATTCGGGCATCGCGAATCAGCACGTCATCCATCCCCTACGGCGATGGACCAGCCGGAAACCATGCGGGATCTGGGGTGACGGGGAGTAGTGGCCGAACGTGATGGCTGGCATCGCCGATGACCATTTCCGCCGGGCCCTCGCGGCTGCCTAGCGTTCCGGTGGATGCCGTGTCCGCACCCCCTGTCCTGTCACTTCCCCTGTCACACGGAACGAGGAGTCGCTCGTGCCTGATCATCTGCCCCTCCACGCCGGGCCGTTCGCGCTCGGCACCTTCAGCCGCGGCGGCGATCCGTTCCCGGGACTGGTCACCGTCACCCGGGTGCGCGATCTGTCGGACGTGGCGGCGTCGGTGCGTGCGTTGGTCGAGGACTGGGACGAGGTGCTGCCGCGGCTGGCCGCTCTCGCCGAGGAACCTCAGGCACCGGACGGCGCCTGGCACGACCTGGCCGACCTGCGCGTGCACGCCCCGATCGAGCCCGGCCAGATCCTCCAGTCGGGTGCCAACTACCGGCGTCACGTGGTGGATCTGGTTGCGGCCGAGAAGGAGAGCGTGCACGGGGCCACCCCGGAGGAGGCGCGGGCCGACGCCGAGAAGATGATGGACGAACGCGCCCGCAACGGTGTGCCGTACGTCTTCCTCGGCTCGCCGCGCGCGATGTGCGGCCCCTACGACGAGGTGATACTGCCGGAGCTCGGCGAGCAGCACGACTGGGAGCTGGAGCTCGCGCTCGTCATCGGCCGTGAAGGGCGGAGCATCGCCCCCGAGGACGCGTGGTCGTACGTCGCCGGGTACACGATCTGCAACGACCTCACGACCCGCGACCGGCTCTACAGGCCGGACCTGAAGGCCATTGGCACCGACTGGTTCACCGCCAAGAACGCCGACACCTTCCTGCCGACCGGGCCGTTCCTGGTGCCGGCCGCCTTCGTCGGCGACCCGGCCGACGTGCGGATCACCCTGCGCCACAACGCAGTCGTACGCCAGGACGAGTCGACGAAGGACATGATCTTCGACATCCCGCGGCTCATCGCGTACGCCTCCACCACCAGCACACTGCGCCCGGGAGACCTGCTGCTCACCGGCTCCCCCGCCGGCAACGGCGCCCACTGGCGCGTGTTCCTGTCGCCCGGCGACGTCCTGGAGGCCGAGATAACCGGCCTCGGCCACCAGCGCAACACCGTCAGGAGCATCCGATGACCTCGACTTCCTCCGACGCCTTCCAGCCCATCACGCATCTGCGTCACTTCGACCTGGCCGTGCCCGACTTCGACCGGCAGCGCACCTTCTACTCCGAGGTGTGGGGACTGACCGAGATCGCGAACGACAGCGGCATCTCGTTCTTCGCGGCCGAGGGGAGCCCCGAGCAGTACGTCGTCCGCATCCGCAAGGACCAGCGCAAGCGCATGGATCTGGTCGCCTTCGGCGCCGCCTCAGCGGCCGATGTCGATGAGCTGGCCGCACGGCTGGGCACCGCGGACGTCCCCCTGGTCAGCGAACCGGGCGCCATGGACACTCCCGGAGGCGGCTACGGCTTTCGGTTCTTCGACCCCGACGGGAGGGTCGTCGAGGTCTCCGCGGACGTGGAGAACCGGGTCCACCGCAAGATCGAGGAGAGGGAGGCGGTCCCGGTCCGGCTCTCGCACTGCGTGGTCAACTCCACCGATCCGGCGGGACTTCGGGACTTCTACGCGCGGCACCTGGGCTTCCGACTCTCCGACACCCTGTTCTCGCAGCACATGGGCGACCTCATGTACTTCATGCGGTGCAACCCGCTGCACCACTCCTTCGCCATCGCGCGCGGCCCCCATGTCTCCCTGCACCATGCCTCGTTCGAGATGCGCGGAGTGGAGGAGTACCTGCGCGGCACCGGACGGGCGCTGCGCGCCGGGACACGGCTGACCTGGGGGCCCGGCCGCCACCTGGCGGGCGACAACACCTTCGCCTACTTCCACGACCCGCACGGCAACACCGTCGAGTACACCACGGAGCTCGCCGTGCTGGAGGAGGACCTGTGGCACCCCGGACGGCACGACGTGGACGACCCGATCGTGCAGGACCAGTGGGGTACCGCCGACCCGATGAGCGAGTCGGTGGCCAAGGAGCAGTTCAACGAACCCGACGTGCTGTTCGAGGCCCCGCCCGTGTGACCGGGATGCGACCAGCACCCGCCGCCCCCTCTGTCGAAACGCACCCGAAGCATCCGAGAAAGGCACCACCGTGGCGAAGACATTTCTGAAGACCGCCGTATCCAGGGAACAGGTCGCCGTTGACCTGGACGCCGTGCGCGCCACGGTCACCGACGTCATCGCGGACATCCGCGAACGCGGCGACACGGCGGTGCGCGAGTACTCCGAGAAGTTCGACGGATGGAGCCCGGAGTCCTTCCGGCTGTCGGCGGAGCAGATCGAAGAGATCGTCTCCTCGGTTCCCACCCAGGTCATCGAGGATATCTGCTTCGTGCAGGAGCAGGTGCGCACGTTCGCCCGCCACCAACTCGCCTCCCTGGGCGAGTTCGAGATGGAGACTCTGCCGGGCGTGAAGCTCGGCCAGAGGCACATCCCCGTCCAGACCGCGGGCGCCTACGTCCCCGGGGGCCGCTACCCGCTGACCGCTTCCGCCCACATGACCATCGTCACGGCGAAGGTCGCGGGCGTGCCCCGGGTCGTCGCCTGCACCCCGCCGATCCGCGGCGAGGTCCCCGCCGCGACCGTCGCCGCCGCGCACCTGGCGGGCGCCGACGAGATCTGGCTGCTCGGCGGTGTCCAGGCCGTCGCCGCGATGGCCGCCGGTACCGACACCATGCGACCCGTGGACCTGATCGCCGGGCCGGGCAACGCGTACGTCGCCGAGGCCAAGCGGCAGTTGTTCGGCGAGATCGGCATCGACCTGTTCGCCGGCCCCACCGAGATCCTGGTGCTGGCCGACGCGGACGCCGACCCGTTCACCTGCGCCGTCGACCTGCTCTCCCAGGCCGAGCACGGCCCCGACTCCCCCGCCGTGCTGATCACCACCTCCCGCGAGGTGGGCGAGCGGACCATCGCCGAGGTGGAGCGGCTGCTGCCCGGCATGCCGACGAAGGACTTCGCGGAGCCGGCGTGGCGGGACCACGGCCAGGTGATCGTGGTGGACTCCCTGGACGAGATGTACACCCTGGCCGACGAGTTCGCGTACGAGCATGTGGAGGTGCTCACCGCCAACCCGCGCGAGGCGCTGGAGCGGCTGACCCAGTACGGCGCGCTGTTCCTCGGTGAGGGCACCTGCGTGTCCTTCGGCGACAAGGTCATCGGTACCAACCACGTGCTGCCCACGCGGGGCGCCGCCCGCTACACCGGTGGCCTGTGGGTCGGCAAGTACCTCAAGACGGTGACCTACCAGGAGGTCACAGACGCCGGTTCGCAGGCGCTGCTCGGCCGGTTGTGCGGCCGGGCCGCCCGGGTGGAGCTGTTCGAGGGACACGCCCGGTCCGGCGACGTACGGGCCGCCAAGGCGGCGGGAGACGAACTGCCCTGGGCGGTGCGGGCATGACCATCCTGCCCCTGCAGGGCCGTACGGCACTGGTCTCCGGCGGAGGGGGCCCGTTGGGGCAGGCCTTCTCCGTGGGCCTCGGCCGGGCCGGTGCCCGGGTGATCCTCGTCGGCCGCAACGAGCAGGCCCTCTCCGGTGCGGCTCGCCGCGTGGCCCTGGAGGGTGGCACGGTCCGCACCGCGATGTGCGACGTGTCGGACCCGGCGTCGGTCACGACACTCAAGGACACGCTCGCCGACGAGGACATCTCTGTCCTGGTCAACAACGCGGGCGTCGCGGGCCCGGTGAAGCCCCTCACCGACATCACACCCGACGAGTGGGACGGGGTCTTCGCCGCCAACGTACGAGGCGCCTACCTGATGTGCCGGGCCTTCCTCCCCCCGATGATCGCGGCCGGCCGAGGCGACATCGTCAACATCGCATCGGTCAGCGGCAAACGCCCCCTCCTCAACCGCACTCCCTACACGGCCTCCAAGATGGCCCTGCTGGGCCTGACCCGCACCCTCGCCGGTGAGGTCGGACCCCAGGGTGTCGCCGTCAACTCCCTCTCCCCCGGCCCGGTGCGCGGCCCGCGCATGGACCGCAACTTCCGGCTGGAGGCGGAACTGACGGGCAGCACACCGGAAGAGGCCGAGCAGGCCTTCGCGTCCCGGGCGGCCCTGGGCAGGCTGGTGGAGGAGGACGAAGTGGCGAAAGCCCTGGTGGCGATGCTCGCCATGCCGGGCCTGTGCGGCGCGGACATCGACCTCTCGGCGGGCATGATCGCCCCATCGTGACCCAGGGCTCCGGCCCCGCCGTGCGTACGTGGCCCCGGCCTGCCTCGGCAGCGGGCCGGAACGGCTCACTGGAGATCGCGGCGTCCTGCACCGGGCGGCCTGACCGACCCTTCGCGCAGCTCAAGCTCAACACCGTCACCGTCACCGTTGCGTTTGAGTCTTGAGTCGCAGGTCAAACTCTGGTGAATGGCGCAACGGGACGTTTTGATAGATCAACTTGTGTCGAGCAAGAAGATCATCGGGAGTCCCGTTGCAGGAGAAGTCTGTCATCACGCGCACGGTCGAGGCGGCCGGGGGTGTGTACGCGCCCGGCCACCTGGGCGAGTTGACGCAGATCGTGGACTTCGTGCTGGTGGACACGGTGATCAAGGAGACCGGGTCGCGTGAGAAAGCGAGCTGCCGAGGCTGCTGTCCCGCTGGGAAGACGAGAGCGATGCCGTCCGATTCGCTCTCGCCGCCCTCACGGCGGTCTGTAAGGCTCATGACCAGCACGCACCGTCGATGTTGGCCACGCTCCCGGCTCCGGCAGGCAGCTCCCGCGCCGACGTCGTGTCACTCGTGGCAGCACTGCTCGGTGGCAACCGGGAAGGCTTGGTATCGGCACTGGACCGGCTGGCTTCCTGGCTGCCCAGCGTTGCCGAGAAGGCCGCCAGCCCGAACGTGGATCTTCAGAATCTGGGACTGGCCATCCTTCCAGTCCTCGTCCTCGAAGACGTGGGGCCAGGGATCACAGCGGGGGCGTGATCCATCGTAATCGTGTGTCACCAGACCATCGCCTGGTCCGACCGCTCCCGCTACCCCGTGCCCTGTACGCAGCGAAACAGCTGGACCTCGACTACCCCCGATACCGGCGGTCGGCGCCGCCCGAGCAACAGGGAGACGAAGCCGCCGACGAGCAGCCGCAGGACGCATGCCATCGGCAGGGCCAGGAGGAGCTGCCCCTCCTCCTGGCCCTGCCGATGGCGGTGAGCAGCCCGCGATGTCCACCCTCTGCACGGAAACCATTCGCCAGACAGACCGGCGCTCTGCTTGGCTCCCCCCATGAGCGATCTCCACATCCGCTGCGCCACCCTCTCGGACATCGACACCGTGCTGCAGTTCTGGCGCGACGCCGCGGAAGGAACCAGCATCAGCGACGACCACGCCGGAGTCGCCCGACTCATCACACGAGACCCCGAAGCCCTGCTCCTCGCCGAGCGCGACGGCCTCCTCACCGGAACCGTCATAGCCGGCTTCGACGGATGGCGATGCTCCGCCTACCGGCTGGCCGTACACCCGGACTGCCGTCGGCAAGGCATCGCCACCGCCCTACTGGAAGCAGCCGAACAACGCTTCGCCGCCCTGGGCGGGCGACGCGTCGACGCCATGGTCCTGGAAGCCAACGAACAGGCCCACCACACGTGGGCCGCGGCTGGCTACCATCGCGAGGACCACTGGCGACGCTGGGTCAAACCGCTGTAAGCACGGGCCACGTTTGTGAGTTGCCCAGATTCGACGGCTGGCGCTGCCATCTGTACCGGCTCGCCGTGCACCCGGACCGCCGTCGCCTCGGCATCGGTTCGGCGCTCCTCGCCGCGGCGGAGGAGCGCTTCGTACGCCTGGGCGGGCGCCGGGGCGACGCGATGGTGCTCAAGCGCAACGAGACCGCGCATCATGCGTGGCGGGCGGCGGGGTACACGCCCGAGGAGCACTGGCGGCGGTGGGTGAAGCCGCTCGGTGAGTGACCGGAGTACGGGCGACTTTGCTGACCCTTTACTATGTGTGCATCAGGTCTTCTTCTTCCCAGGAAAGGTGTGAGCGTCCGCCCATGGGCGAGCCTCCCAGTCCCGGCAGCCCGCGCGGCCTCCCGCCGCGTCGGCATCATGCGATCCCCCCGCCCCTGTCCGACCATGGGACGGAGGTGACCCGATGACCGAAGTGCTCCTCCTCGCGGTGGCCGTTCTGCTCTCCCTGGCCTGCGGCGCCTTCGTCGCGGCGGAGTTCTCGCTGACCACGGTCGAGCGCAGCGAGCTGGAGCGGGCCGTAGAGCGCGGCGAGGTCGGCGCCTCGGGCGCCCTCAAGGCCGTACGGAATCTGACCTTCCAGCTGTCCGGCGCGCAACTCGGCATCACCGTCACCAACTTGATCGTCGGCATGCTCGCCGAGCCGTCCATCGCCAAGCTGATCGCGGGTCCGCTGGAGGCGGCCGGCATGGGCCCCTCGGTGGCCTCTTCGACCGCGCTGGTCATCGGTACGGCACTGTCGACGGTGTTCCTGATGGTCGTCGGCGAGCTCGTGCCCAAGAACTGGGCGATCTCCTCGCCGCTCTCGGTGGCCAAGAAGGTGGCGACGCCGCAGCGCTGGTTCAGCACGCTGTTCCGGCCGTTCATCACCCATCTCAACAACACCGCGAATCGTGTCGTACGCCGCTTCGGCGTCGAGCCCACCGAGGAGCTGGCCTCCGCCCGCGGACCCCAGGAGCTGATGGCCCTCGCCCGGCACTCCGCGAAGGAGGGTGCGCTGGAGGCCGACACCGCCGAGCTGTTCGTCCGCACGCTGAACCTCGCGGACCTGACCGCGGAGAACGTGATGACGCCACGCGTCCAGGTCATCGCCCTTGACGTGCAGGCGACCTGCGAGGACGTGGCGAACGCGACGCGGGCGACGGGTCTTTCGCGCTTCCCCGTCTACCGGGGCAACCTCGACTCGGTCGTGGGCGTCGCGCACATCAAGGACGTACTGGCGGTGCCCGCCGAGCGCCGCAGCCGCAGCTCCGTCGCGCAGCTGATGCGCGAACCCCTCCTCGTACCGGAGTCGCTGACCGTCGACCGGCTCCTGGACCGGATGTCCGGGAAGCGCACGATGGCCGTCGTCATCGACGAGTACGGCGGCACCGCCGGGGTCGCCACTCTGGAGGACATCGTCGAGGAGGTCGTCGGCGAGGTGCGGGACGAGCACGATCCGCACGAGGTGCCCGACCTGGCCCAGGCTGGCAAGGACGACGACGGCCGGGCGCTGTACTCCGCCGACGGCGCGGCCCGCACCGACCAGCTCGCGCGGGTCGGGCTGCGGGTGCCCGAGGGGCCGTACGAAACGCTGGCCGGGCTCGTCGCGACCGAACTCGGCCGCATTCCCGACGTCGGCGACACCGTGGACGTCGTCGGCTGGCGGCTCGAGGTGACGGACGCATCGGGGCATCGGGCCGCGCGGGTGCTGCTGCACGCGCCGCTGCCGCTCGTTGACGAGGAGGGGACGCTGTGACCGCCGTACAGCTGCTGATCGGTCTGGCGACGCTCGTCGTGAACGCGTTCTTCGTGGGCGCCGAGTTCGCGCTGATCTCCGTACGCCGCAGCCAAATTGAGCCCTACGCCGAACAGGGCGACCGGCGGGCGCGGAGCGTGCTGTGGGGTCTGAAGCACGTTTCCGCGCTGATGGCCGCCGCACAGCTCGGCATCACGCTGTGCACGCTGGTCCTGGGTGTGGTCGCGGAGCCCGCGATCGAGCATCTGCTGGAGCCGGTTTTCCACGCGGTGGGGGTGCCGGAGGGCGCGGGGCACGTGATCTCGTTCGTGATCGCGCTGACCTTGGCGACGTATCTGCACATGCTCCTCGGCGAGATGGTGCCGAAGAACATCGCGCTCGCCGAACCGGTGCGCACGGCACTGCTGCTCGGCCCGCCGCTGGTCGCGCTGTCCCGGGCGCTGCGTCCGGTGATCTTCACGATCAACGCCTTCGCGAACGCGCTGCTGAAGCTGATGCGCGTCGAGGTGCGGGACGAGGTGACCGCGACCTTCTCGGACGACGAACTCGCCCGCCTCGTCCAGGACTCCAGTGCCGCGGGCCTGATCGACGACCGGGCCCAGGAACGGCTGCACGACGCCCTGGAGCTGGGCCGCCGCCCCGTCAGGGACGTCGTCCTCCCGCTGGAAAGCGTCGTGTACGCGCGCGTGGGTGTCACGCCCGAGCGGTTGGAGGCCCTGTCCGCCGAGTCCGGCTTCTCCCGCTTCCCCGTCGTGGACGACGGCCGCCGCATCGTCGGCTACCTCCACGTCAAGGACGCGCTGGACGCGATGCCGCGCGACCTCCCGTTCCGGGTCACGGACATGCGCTCGATCGCACGCGTCCGGGAGAGCACGCCCCTGGACGACGTGCTCACGGCGATGCGGCGCAGTCGTACGCATCTGGCGGCGGTGATCGGCGGGGACGGGCTGCTGGCGGGGGTGGTGACGATGGAGGACGTGTTGCGGGAGTTGTTCGGGCAGCCGGCGTGAGGGGGCGGGGCCGGTGGGTGACCGCCACCGGCCGACCGGCGGGGGCCAGTAGGTCCCAGTGGGCGGCCGACCGCTGGGTATGTGCCTCGGGATACCATCGCTCCTGCCATGGAGACGAATGCCACCTACACCAGTCTTGTCGCGGTCGGCGACTCCTTCACCGAGGGCATGTCGGACCGGTTGCCCGACGGCTCGTATCGCGGCTGGGCCGACCTGCTGGCGGGGCGGATGGCCGCTCGGACACCGGGCTTCCGGTACGCCAACCTCGCCGTGCGCGGCAAACTGATCGGGCAGATCGTGGCCGACCAGGTGAGCGTGGCGGCGGCCATGCAGCCGGACCTGATCACGCTGGTGGGCGGGCTGAACGACACACTGCGCCCCAAGTGCGACATGGGTCGGGTACGCGGGCTCCTGGAGGAGGCCGTCGAGCGGCTCGCCCCGTCCTGCAAGCAGCTCGTGCTGATGCGCAGCCCTGGCCGTCAAGGCCCGGTACTGGAACGGTTCCGGCCGCGCATGGAGGAGCTGTTCGCCTGCGTGGACGACCTCGCGGCCCGGCACGGCGCACTCGTGGTCGACCTCTACGGCGCCCCTTCACTCGCCGACCCCCGCATGTGGGACGTGGACCGGCTGCACCTGACGGCCGAAGGACACCGCCGCGTCGCGGAGGCGGTGTGGCAGACACTCGGCTACGAGGCGCAGGACACCGAGTGGCGCACCCCGATGCCCGCGAGCGCACCACCCGGTTGGGGCGCCCGCCGGACCGCAGACGTCCGGTTCGCCCGGCAGTACCTGCTGCCGTGGATCGGGCGGCGGCTTACGGGGCGCTCCTCGGGGGACGGCCGACCGGCCAAGCGGCCCGAGTTGCTGCCGTTCGACGGGTCGGTGGCGTAGGCGTACGTAGGGAGTGGCGTAGGCGTACGAAGGGAGTGGCGTAGGCGTACGAAGGGGCGGTGGCGTGGGCCGCCTGCGCGTCGGATGATCGGAATCGTCGCCCGGCAGCGCGAAGGGAGCCTCGCGTGACCACCACCGTGATCAACCTCAAGGGCCGTATCCAGGAATTCGGGCCCCGCCTTGAGAACGCCCCCGCGAACCTCGTGTACGTCGGCCGCCGCTGGACCAGGGGCGGCTGGGACCTTCCGGAGCACCCGCTCAACAACCCGTTCGTCCCCGACACCGCTAAGAAGAAGCACGATGGCACGCGCGCCGAGGTCATGGCCAAGTACCGGACGTACCTCCTCGAACGCCCCGACCTCCTCGACCTGGTGCCCGAACTGCGCGGCAAGACCCTGGCCTGCTGGTGCGCTCCGGAGCTGTGCCACGCCGACATCCTGGCGGAGCTCGCCGATGCGTCCTGAGCGGCCTCGGACCGCGCTTGTAGCTTCCGACGAACAACCCCATGGCGCTGGCCTGCGGGAACCGCCAGTAGAATCAGGCCACGTGACTCCCGCGCCCGCAAAGCCCCGTATCCCGAACGTCCTCGCCGGCCGCTACGCCTCCACCGAGCTTGCCGTCCTGTGGTCCCCCGAGCAGAAGGTGAAGCTGGAGCGTCAGCTCTGGCTCGCCGTGCTGCGGGCCCAGAAGGATCTCGGGATCGAGGTGCCGGATGCCGCCCTCGCCGACTACGAGCGTGTGCTCGACCAGGTCGACCTGGCCTCGATCGCCGAGCGCGAGAAGGTCACGCGGCACGATGTGAAGGCGCGGATCGAGGAGTTCAACGATCTCGCCGGGCACGAGCACGTCCACAAGGGCATGACCTCGCGTGACCTCACGGAGAACGTCGAGCAGCTGCAGATCCGGCTCTCGCTGGAGCTGATGCGCGACCGTACGGTGGCGGTCCTGGCGCGGCTCGGCAAGCTGGCCGGTGAGTACGGCGAGCTGGTCATGGCCGGTCGCTCGCACAACGTCGCCGCGCAGGCCACCACCCTCGGCAAGCGCTTCGCAACCGCCGCCGACGAGCTGCTCGTCGCGTACGGCCGGGTCGAGGAGTTGCTCGCCCGTTACCCGCTGCGCGGTATCAAGGGCCCGGTGGGCACGGCCCAGGACATGCTCGACCTGCTGGGCGGCGACGCGGCGAAGCTCGCCGAGCTGGAGCAGCGCATCGCCGGGCACCTCGGCTTCTCGCAGGCCTTCACCTCCGTCGGCCAGGTCTACCCGCGCTCGCTCGACTACGAGGTCGTCACCGCCCTGGTGCAGGTGGCCGCGGCCCCGTCCTCGCTCGCGAAGACGATCCGTCTGATGGCCGGGCACGAGCTGGTGACCGAGGGCTTCAAGCCGGGTCAGGTCGGCTCCTCGGCGATGCCGCACAAGATGAACACCCGCTCCTGCGAGCGCGTCAACGGGCTGATGGTGATCCTGCGCGGCTACGCCTCGATGACCGGCGAGCTGGCGGGCGACCAGTGGAACGAAGGCGACGTCTCCTGCTCGGTGGTGCGCCGGGTCGCGCTGCCCGACGGCTTCTTCGCACTCGACGGACTGCTGGAGACGTTCCTCACCGTCCTCGACGAGTTCGGCGCCTTCCCCGCGGTCGTCGCGCGTGAGCTGGACCGTTATCTGCCGTTCCTCGCGACGACGAAGGTCCTGATGGGTGCCGTACGCGCCGGCGTCGGCCGGGAGGTCGCGCACGAGGCCATCAAGGAGAACGCCGTCGCCTCCGCTCTCGCGATGCGCGAGCAGGGCGCCGAGCGCAACGAACTGCTCGACAAGCTGGCGGCGGACGAGCGCATCCCGCTCGACCGGCCCGGGCTCGACGCGCTGATGGCCGACAAGCTGTCCTTCACGGGTGCCGCTGCCGGTCAGGTTTCCGCGGTCGTCGGCCGGATCGAGGAGATCGTCAAGCAGCACCCCGAGGCGGCGGGTTACGCGCCGGGGGCGATCCTCTGACCCGCTTCACCCCCGCGGAACTTGAGGCCGCCCGCGACCGGCTCGTGCCGGATGTCGTCGCGGACGGCCTCCGCGTTCTGTTCTGCGGCATCAATCCCGGCCTCATGACGGCCGCGACCGGCCACCATTTCGCCCGCCCGGGCAACCGCTTCTGGCCGGTCCTGTACCTCTCCGGCTTCACACCCCGGCTGCTGAAGCCTTCGGAGCAGGGCGAGTTGCTGTCGTACGGGCTCGGCATCACGAACGTGGTGGCGCGGGCGTCCGCGCGAGCCGACGAGCTGACCGCGGAGGAGTACCGGGAGGGCGGGCGGCTGCTGAGCCTGAAGGTGGCGCGGCTGCGTCCGCGCTGGCTTGCGGTGGTGGGCGTCACCGCGTACCGGGCGGCCTTCGACGACCGCAAGGCCAAAGTGGGCCCACAGGAGCGGACGATCGGTGACACGCGCGTGTGGGTGCTGCCCAATCCCAGTGGTCTGAACGCGCATTGGACGGCGGAGACGATGGCGGAGGAGTTCGGGCGGTTGCGGGTGGCCGCGCAGGACTAGCCGTTCACGGCGGGGCCGTCTCGGTGAGCATGGCGAGGAGTTGGAACGACAGCTCCTTCATTGAGTGGCCCCGTCAGCCGTGACTCAACCGCTGCTCAAGCGTCCCGGCGGCGAACACTCCAGCCACCCGCCACCAGCGCGGCCACGGCCCACAGCGCAGTCACCGCCAGCCCGCTCCAAGGGCCGAGCGCGCCGTCGGACGTCTCGTGGAGAACCACCTGGCCCGCCTTGTCCGGCAGGAAGTCGGCGACTGAGCCGGACGCTCCCCCGACGACGAACGACACGATGAGCAGGAACGGGATCAGGATGCTCAGGGTCGCGACGCCGCTGCGCAGCAGCGCGGTCAGCCCGGCCGCGAAAAGGGCCATCAGCGCGAGGTAGATCCCGCAACCGACGACACCCCGCAGTCCCTCGCCCCAGCTCAGCCCGCTCCCCTGGTCGCCGAGGACTGCCTTGCCCACGGCCAGGGTCACGAACCCGGTGACCAGCCCGACGGCCAGGGCCGGTACGCCGATCGCCGTCGCCTTCGCCGCGAACCACCGTCCCCGATGAGGCACCGCGGCCAGCGAGACCCGCAGCGCACCGCCCTGGAACTCCGACGAGACGGCCTGCGCGCCGAACGTGATCGCCGCGATCTGTCCGAAGCTGACTCCGAAGAACGCCGAGAACAAGGGGTCGAAGTCCTCGTCCGAGGAGGCGTCGAGCCCGGCGATCGCGGAGAAGGCCGCGGTGACGACTACGACGGCGGCCAGTCCGGCGACGAGGGAGCGCAGCGTACGGATCTTGAGCCACTCGGAGTGGAGTACGGGTGTGAAGGGCACGGTCAGGCCTCCTGCGGCTGGTTCGATGTCTTTGGGGTCTGGGCGGCGAACTCGGCCTCCGTCGCGGTCAGATCGAGGTACGCCTGCTCCAACGTGCCCTCCTCCGCGGCGAGTTCCAGGATGGGCATTCCCGTGCCCGATATGAGGCGGCCGATGTCGTCCACGCGCGCGTGGTGCACGATCCACCGTTCGTCCGCACCCTCCACGGCGTCGTATCCGTGCCGGGCGAGCAGTTCCCGAAGTGCCGCACCTTCGGTGGTGCGCACGCGTACGCGTGGCTGCACGCGCGCGTCGATGAACTCCCGCATCGGCATGTCGGCGAGCAGGCGGCCGCGGCCCAGGACGACGAGGTGGTCGGCGAAGGACGCGGTCTCGTTCATCAGGTGGCTGGAGACGAGCACGGTGCGGCCCTCGCGGGCGAGCCGGCGCATCAACTCCCGGATCCAGATGATGCCTTCGGGGTCGAGCCCGTTCGACGGCTCGTCGAGCAGGACCACCGGCGGGTCGCCCAGGAGCGCGGCAGCGACGCCCAGGCGCTGTCGCATGCCGAGGGAGTACGTCCTGACGCGGCGGCGGGCGACCGAGGCGAGCCCCGCTTCTTCCAGGACCTCGTCCGCGCGGCGCTCCGGGAGGCGGTTGCTCGCGGCGAGCACGCGCAGATGGTCCCGTGCGGTGCGCGCGCCGTGCGCGGCCTGTGCGTCGAGCAGGGCGCCGACGTGGCGCAGCGGCTCGTCGAGCGTCGCGTAGGGGCGGCCGCCGATGGTGGCGGTGCCGGACGTCGGCCGGTCCAGGCCGAGCACGAGCCGCATGGTGGTTGATTTCCCGGCGCCGTTGGGGCCGAGGAAACCGGTGACCCGGCCCGGCGCGACGTGGAAGGTCAACCGGTCCACGGCGCGCGTGCTGCCGTACTCCTTGGTGAGGTCTTGGACGTCGATGCTGGTCATGGCTCAAGGCTGGCGGTCGGGCATGGGTTCGGGCCTCCCCCACCCGTGGAGAACGTCTCCCTCGCTCGGGGGAGGCTCGTTGTCAGTGGCGGCTGCCACCATGACGGAATGGCCCGCCTGCTGCGCCCGCTGATCCGGGGGACGACGTACACCCGCTTGCTGCACCTGTGGGTTCCCATGCTGTTCGTCAGCGTGTGGATGTTCATCGACATGTCCAAGCCGTGGGTGCCCGCGGTGTTGCTGCTTCCGCTGGGGCTGATCCCGGCCGTGCGCCTGGGCGAGGGTGTGCAGGCGCAGTTGCTGCTGACGCCGGGCGAGCGGGGCGCCCCGGACGCGGCGATCACGGTCGCGCCGTCGGCCACGTGGCGGGACCGGCTGCGGACGGTGGTGTGGCTGGAGATACGCATGGCCCTCGGCGTGGTGGCGATGGGGGTCTCTGTCTGGCTGCCGGTCCTCGCCGTGGACCTGACGCGAGTCTCGTTCGGCCATGTGCCTGACGACAATCCACTCCTGCCGATTTCGGAGCCCCACTGGGCGTACGCGCTGCTCGCACCGCTGGCGCTGATTGCGCTCTACGCCGTAGTGGTCGGTCTCGGCGAGCTGATCACGGTCATCGCGCGGCGTCTCCTCGGACCGTCCGCGGCCGAGCGGGTCGCCGCCCTGGAGGAGCGCACCGAACGGCTCCTGGAGCGCACGCGCATCGCCCGTGAGCTGCATGACTCGATCGGCCACGCGCTGACCGTGGCCGTGGTGCAGGCGGGTGCCGCGCGGGCGGCAGGCGACCCGGAGTTCACCGACCGGGCCCTGGGCGCCATCGAGGACACGGGCCGGGCCGCCCTTGAGGACCTGGAGCGGGTGCTGGGCGTGTTGCGCGAGTCGGAGCGGCCCGCGAGCCGCCGCCCGACGCTGGCCGAGGCCGACCGGCTCCTGGAGTCGGCCCGCACCTCCGGGGCGAAGGTCGACGCCGAGGTGACGGGCGCCCTGGAGACCGTGCCAGGACCGGTCTCGCGCGAGGGCTATCGCATCCTCCAGGAGTCGCTCACGAATGTGCTGCGGCACGCGGGGTCCGTGCCCGTCCGGGTCCGTATCGCGGTCGAGGACCAAGCCCTCTCCCTGGAGGTGCGCAATCCGCTGACCGCTGCGATATCCGGCCCCGGCCGGGGCAGCGGCCTGCGGGGCATACGGGAGCGCGCGGCGCTGCTCGGCGGCCGTGCGCGGACCGGCCCGGACGACGGCGACTGGCAGGTGCACGCCGAGCTGCCATTGCGCTGATCTACGCTGGCCGGATGCCGGTCACCGTTCTGCTCGTCGACGACGAACCCCTCGTACGAGCGGGACTGCGTGCCGTTCTCTCGGCGCAGCCCGACATCGAGGTGGTCGGTGAGGCGGCCGACGGTGCCGCGGTGATCCCTCTGGTGCGGCAGCTGCGGCCGGACGTCGTCGCCATGGACGTACGCATGCCGCTCCTGGACGGCATCGAGGCCACGCGAGCGGTGCTGCGGACCGTCGACCGGCCGCCGAAGATCCTCGTGGTGACGACCTTCGAGAACGACGAGTATGTGTACGAGGCGCTGCGCGCGGGTGCCGACGGTTTCCTGCTGAAGCGGGCGCGGCCCGCGGAGATCGTGCACGCGGTGCGGCTGGTCGCGGAGGGCGAGTCGCTGCTGTTTCCGGCGTCGGTGCGGCAGCTGGCCGCCGAGTACGGGGACGGTGACGGTCGTGGGAATCCCGCGGCGCGGGCGGTGCTGGAGCGGGCCGCGCTGACCGAGCGCGAGGCGGAGGTACTGCGGCTGATGACCCGCGGCTTGTCGAACGCGGAGATCGCCGAGCGGCTGGTGGTCGGCACCGAGACGGTGAAGTCCCATGTCAGCGCCGTACTGGCGAAGTTGGGGGCGCGGGACCGGACACAGGCGGTGATCGCGGCGTACGAGTCGGGATTCGTGGCGCCCGGTTGATCCGGGGCCGGTGGGAAGGGGCTCGTGCCAGGCACTCGCCGGGTCCGGGCTCGACGAGTACGATCCGGCCAACACGCGCACGAGCTGGGAGGACGTACGTTGGGGCAGCTGACCGGCGGGGATCCCTCTCTGCTGCGGAGGATCAACTCCGCGGTGGTGCTGCACGCGCTGCGGGCCACGGACTTCGCGACTCTCACCGAGATCACCCGGGTGACCGGGCTGTCCCGGCCCACCGTCGAGGGCGTCGTCGAGGGGCTCGTCGCGGGCGGACTCGTCGTCGAGGCCGCGGCCGAGGAGGGCGCCGCGCGGCGTCAGGGGCGGCCCGCGCGGCGGTACCGGTTCCGGGCGGAGGCGGGGCATCTGCTGGGCCTTGAGATCGGCTCGCACCGCGTGGCCGCGCTCCTCGCGGACCTGGACGGCCGGGTCCTGGGCACGATCGCCAAGGACGTCTGCGAGACGGCGTCGGCGGACGAACGGCTCGAGCGGCTGCGTACCGCCGTCGCCGAACTGCTGCGCCAGGCCGGAGTCTCGCGCGGCTCCCTGCGCGCCGTCGGCGTGGCCACACCCGGCATCGTCAAGGCCGACGGCACCGTGCGCCTGGGCGCGGCGCTGCCGGAGTGGACGGGCCTGGACCTGGGCGAGAGGCTGCGGCGCTCCTTCAAATGCCCGGTGCTCGTGGAGAACGACGCCAACGCGTGCGCGGTCGCCGAGCACTGGAAGGGCGCGGCCATCGACTCCGACGACATGGTGTTCGTGCTGGCCGGGCTGAGTCCGGGCGCCGGGTCGCTGATCGGCGGGCGGCTGCACCGGGGCTATGGGGGCGCGGCCGGCGAGATCGGCGCGCTGCATCTGCTGGGCCGTGAGGCGACTCCGGAGACGCTGCTGTCCACGACCGACGAGCCGCTGCATCCGCTCGACGAGCAGGCGGTCGCGGAGGTCTTCGCGCAAGCGCGTGAGGGCGACCAGCGGGCCCGGGCGGCCGTCGACCGCTTCATCCAGCGCCTGGTGCACGATGTGGCGGCGCTCGTGCTGGCCCTTGACCCGGAGCTTGTCGTGGTCGGCGGTTGGGCGGCGGGGATCGACGGCGTACTGGAGCCGCTGCGCAAGGAGTTGTCGCGCTACTGTCTGCGACCGCCTCGGGTGGCGCTTTCGGTCCTGGGCGAGGCGGCTGTGGTGATGGGGGCGTTGCGGCTCGCTCTCGATCACGTGGAGGAGCAGCTGTTCGCGGTGGAGGGGACGGTTACGGCACGGCGGTGAGGCCTGGCCGCGCGATCCGCCGCGCCCCGGAGGTCTCCAGGGCGCGAGCCGTCCCGTGGTGCCGGGCTCTCAGGACGCCCGGCGCTCCGAATCGTGGTGGATCTCCACCCCGCCCGCGTCACCGAACGTCAGCCGGCACGTGTCGGCGCGGTACGTGGCGACCGAGACCGCCGCGGTCCGGCCCTCGGCGAAGAAGCGGGTGGTGACGACGAGGACGGGGGCGCCGGGGAGGCGGTCGAGTTCCTTGGCGTCGTCCGCGCGGGCCGAGCCGAGTTCCACGGCGCGGTCCTGGGTCTCCAGGTCCAGGTGCTGGAGTTCGCGGAGCACCGCACGCGCGCGTGCGGCTCCCGAAGGCGCGTCGATGGCGGAGAGGGCGGAAACCGAGGAGACAGGGACGTAGAGCAGTTCGGCGGCTACGTGCTGGCCGTGCGTCACGCGGGAGCGGCGTACCGTGTGCACCTTCTCCTCGCGGCCGGTCTCCAGGATGTCGGCCACCGCCGCGGGCGGAACCGCCACCGTGCAGTCCACGGGCTGCCAGGCGTCACCGGCCGCGCCCGGCCACGCGTGCTGCTCGGAACCCACGGCCACGCCCATGCGGGGCGGCGCCACGGTCGTGCCGACGCCGCGGCGGCGCTGGAGCCGGCCTTCGAGTTCGAGCTGCTCCAGGGCCTGGCGGAGCGTGGCCCTGGCGACTCCGAACCGTGCGGCGAGGTCACGCTCGTTGGGCAGGATCTCGCCCACCGAGAACTCGGAGTCCAGTGCCTCACTGAGGACGGTCTTGAGGTGCCAGTACTTGGGCTCCTGCACCGTATCCAACTGCGTGGTCCCCACCCTGTCCTCCGCAATCGCCGTGACCCGGCAGGCTTTCAACGCCCTTGTTTATTAAAGGTTCTTGCACTATCTCCTGCGACCATAAGACGACCCCCACCCTTGGTCAAGACCAATCCGCGATCGAGGCGGCGCCTTCCAGCCATGGACCGGGCCCGTTGCACACGGGCCGAACACGGGCCGGACACGGCCCTCACACAGGCCGGACTCAGGCCTTTCCGACGTCGGCCAGCGACAGCAGCTTGTCCGGGTTGCGCACGATGTAGACGCACTGGACCCGGCCGTCGGCGACGTCCAGCTGGAAGACGCTGTCGGGCTTGCCCGCGGACAGGACGAGCAGCGCCGGGCCGCCGTTGAGTTCCACGAAGCGGAACGTCGCGTCCTGGAGGCCGCCACCCTGCCGGGCGACGCCGATGACGAAGCGGCTCACCTTGTCGGCCGACTCGATCGCGCGCAGCGGCGCCTTGGCCCGGCCGCCGCTGTCGCCCACCAGGCGTACGTCCGGGGCCAGCAGGGACAGCAGCCCCTCCAGGTCGCCCTCGGTCGCCGCGGCGAGGAACCGCTCGGTGAGTTCGCGTTGCAGCACGGGGTCGGCCTCGTAGCGCGTGCGCCTCTCGTCGACGTGCTTGCGGGCCCGCCCGGCCAGCTGGCGCACCGCGGGTTCGCTGCGGTCGAGGGTGGTGGCGATGTCGGCGTACGGAAATCCGAAGGCTTCCCGGAGGACGAACACCGCGCGTTCCAGGGGTGAGAGGGACTCCAGGACGACGAGGACGGCGAGCGAGACGGAGTCGGCGAGCACGGCCCGCTCCGCCGCGTCCGGGACGGTGTCGGCGAAGTCGGTGGCGTACGGCTCGGGCAGCCACGGCCCTACGTAGGCCTCGTTGCGCGACTGGATCTGGCGCAGCCGGTCGATGGCGAGTCGGGTGGTGATGCGTACGAGGTAGGCGCGCGGTTCGCGCACCTCGGCGTGATCGGCGCCGGACCAGCGCAGCCACGCCTCCTGGACCATGTCCTCCGCGTCGGCCACCCGGCCGAGCATGCGGTAGGCGACGCCCATCAGGACGGGACGGTGCTCTTCGAAGACCTCGGTCGCGGTGTCGGTAGTCACGACACCATCCCATCCGACGCCTCGGACCATGTCCAGGCGAGCGGAGGCCAACCCGGTGGTGCGCGGAACGCGTTGAAGGGCGTACGGCCGTCAGGTCGGCATCGCTGGGGGCTACCGGCGGGTAGTAGTTGCTGACAAACTGTCTAGGAGACGGCCGTGTGCACGTCCGCCCTGTCCCCAGACGAGGAGCAGTTCCATGTCCGTCCCGGTCAGCCACCCCGCCCCCACCTCGTCCTCGCGCGGCCCGCGGACCGTGACCTTCTCCGTCCCCTCCGCACACGGCCCGCTGCCGGTGACCCTCGCGTACACGCGCGTGGGCAGCGGCGAACCGCTTCTGCTGCTGCACGGGATCGGCCACCACCGGCAGGCCTGGGACCCGGTCATCGACATCCTGGCCGTCGAGCGCGATGTGATCGCGGTGGATCTGCCCGGCTTCGGCGAGTCCCCCGCGCTGGCCGACGGGCTCGTCCACGATCTGTCGACGATGAACGCCGCGCTCGGCGCGCTGTGCCAGGCGCTGGAGATCGAAAGGCCGCATGTGGCGGGCAACTCGCTGGGCGGGCTGCTGGCCCTGGAGCTGGGCCGCGAGAAGCTCGTACGGTCCGTGACGGCGCTGTCGCCCGCGGGATTCTGGTCGCCCATCGAGCGGCGGTACGCCTTCGGGGTCCTGCAGGCGATGCGGCAGACGGCGATCCGTATGCCGTTGCCGGTGGTGGAGCGGCTGTCGCGCACGCCGTCGGGCCGCGCCGTGCTGACGAGCACCATCTACGCCCGCCCGGGCCGACGTTCACCCGAGGCGGTCGTCGCCGAGACGCTCGCGCTGGCCAATGCCGCAGGATTCGCCGAGACGCTCCGGGCCGGCACCGCCGTCCAGTTCACCGACGATGTCCCCGGACTGCCCGTCACGGTGGCGTGGGGCATGCGGGACCGGCTTCTGGTGCGCCGCCAGGGGGTCCGTGCCAAGTACGTCATCCCGCGCGCCCGCCTCGTGCGGCTGCCCGGTTGTGGGCACGTCCCGATGAACGACGACCCGGCGCTCGTCGCGCGCGTCATCCTCGACGGCAGCCGCTGAGACAACAGCCGCCGGCCTCCGCGCCCGAAGCCTCAACGCCCCTGATCCCAGGGCGACTCCGGCTCCCACCAGGGCACTGCCCGCGGCCTGTGCCGGCCCGTAGGAGCCCGTGCCGACGAGCGGGGCGGTGCAGGCGGCGGCGACGGGGATGAGGCCGGAGAAGAGGGTGGCGCGCTCCGCGCCGATCCGCTGCATGCCCATGTACCAGCAGACGAAGCCGATGACCGTGACGATCACCGCCTGCCAGAGCAGTGCGGCGAGTTCGGTGGTGTCGGGTGTACGCAGCCACGCGCGGCCCTCGACGATCAGCCCGGCCAGCGCCGATTCGACCGCCGCGAGCCCGCACACCGTGGCGGCCAGCAGCCGTGGACCGAGCGGCCGCAGCACGGGCACGGCGAGGACCGCGAAACCGACCTCTCCGAAGAGCGCGCACACGGAGAAGGCGATGCCCGCGCCGTCGGTGTGTCCCCAGCCCTGGACGGTGAAGGCACCC
Source organism: Streptomyces yerevanensis (assembly GCF_000716805.1). NCBI lineage: Bacteria > Bacillati > Actinomycetota > Actinomycetes > Kitasatosporales > Streptomycetaceae > Streptomyces > Streptomyces yerevanensis. The sequence goes on from NZ_JNWJ01000038.1 coordinate 58,565, forward strand.
ACGGCCACGATCAACGCGCCGTACAGGACGGGGCGTTGGGGCCGACGGCCGTCCAGGAAGGGCATGAGTACGGCCACCAGCACCGGGGCGCAGCCCACGAAGACTCCCGGAACCGCCGGTTCCGCGGTGCGTTCGGCGGCGAGCACGGCGAGGTTGAAGCCGACCATGCCGACGGCCGCGAGCAGCGCGAGCCGTATCCACTGCCGTGCGGTCAGCCCGCGCAGGGGCGCCATGCCTCCTCGGCCGACCAGGGGCAGGAGCAGGAGGCAGGCGAGGCCGTAGCGCAGGAACTGGCCCCCCGCGTACGGGTATTCGCCCAGGACGCTGTTGGCGGTGAAGGAGCCTCCGACGAGGACGCAGGCCAGGGCGGCGAGCAGGGAGCCGCGGGTGGTGGCGTTCATGGAGGCGACGCTATGGACACCACCGGTCCGGTTTAAGGTCCACTTTCATGACGCCATCGGGGACCAATTCGGCTCGGCCTCCGGATACGCCCGGATCAGCTTCGGGCCCGTCCGGATCATCAGGTGCGTCCGGATCGGCGGCCTGGGCTGCCGCCTGGGAGTTGCTGCTGCCGGCCGTCTCGGCACCGGCACGCGCGCGTGGACGCTCCTTGCAGGCCGCGCTGCGGGAGGCGGTCCGCTCGGGGCGGCTCGCGCCCGGCACCCGGCTGCCCTCCAGCCGTGAACTCGCCGCCGATCTCGGGGTGTCCCGGGGGCTGGTCACCGAGGCGTACGAGCAGTTGACCGCGGAGGGCTATCTGCGCAGCGACCGGGGAGCCGGAACGTGGGTGGGCGGCGCCGTCCGGGCCGCCCACCCGCGCGCGCGTGATCTCGCGCCCCGCTCCCCCGGTGCCCGCGTCGACTTCCTGCCCGGCACCCCGGATCTGTCGCTCTTCCCGCGCGCGGCCTGGGCAGCCGCTCAGCGCGGGGTACTGGCCGAACTGCCGCACCACGCGCTGGGTTACCCCGATCCGCGCGGGCTGCCCCGGCTGCGTACGGCTCTCGCGGAGCTGCTGGCCCGGCGCCGGGGCGTGGTCGCGGACCCTGAGCGGGTGCTGGTCGTCTCGGGCGTGGCGCAGGCGACGACACTCCTCGGTTTCGTGCTGCACGCGCGCGGGGTGCGCGCCGTCGGTGTCGAGGACCCCGGCACACCCGAGCACGGCGCGCTGTACACCTCGGCCGACGTCCGCACCGTACCGCTGCCGCTCGACGACGAGGGGCTGGCCATCGGGCCGCTGCGGGAGTCGGGCGTACGGGTGGTGGTGACGACGCCCGCGCACCAGTTCCCCTCGGGGATCGCGTACTCCGCGCGGCGCCGGGCCGAACTCCTCGACTGGGCGCACTCCGTGGACGGGCTCATCGTGGAGGACGACTACGACGGGGACTTCCGCTACGACCGGGCGCCGGTCGGTGCCCTTCAGGGGCTCGATCCGGAGCACGTCGCGTACACGGGGTCCGTCAGCAAGTCACTGGCGCCAGGACTACGGCTCGGCTGGCTGCTGGTGCCGGCGTCGCTGGTCGAGGAGGTCGTCGAGCGCAAGCGCACGATGGATCTCGGCAATCCGGTCGTCGACCAGGCACTCCTCGCCCGCTTCATGGAACGCGGCGACTACGACCGGCAACTCCGGCGCTGCCAACGCGCGTACAAGGAACGGCGCGACGTCCTCGTGGATGCTCTGGAGGAGCACTTTCCCGGCACGCAGGTGTCCGGGATCGCCGCCGGGCTGCACGCGATCGCCACGCTGCCGGGGCGGTACGGGCCGCCGGAACGGTTCTTGGCGCGGGCGGACGCGGTCGGCGTCGCGGTGCGCTCTCTGACCGATTACGCGCAGACTCCGGCCGGGGAGGAGGGGGTAGTGGTGCAGCTGGTGTTGGGATACGCGCATGTGTCTCCGACGCGTATCAGGGAGGGGGTGCGGTTGATGGCGGGGGCGGTTGGCGCCTGACGGTCTCTTCACCCCGCCGCCCATGCTGACACCGGCTCGTGCGCACCAGTTCCCCAGTCGCCGCGGGCAGTTGTTCACTTGGGGTTTGTGTGTGCGCTGTGGTGCACCAGTAGTTGTGTTCCTGCACAGTGGTCGTACCCGTCCCAGGAGGCGTTCCATGTCCCACCGTCCGTCGAGCCCGCTCCCCGCTCGCCGCAGCGTTCTGCGCGGCTCGCTCGCCGCGTCGGCGGCGCTCGCTGTGCCGACCACTGTCGGTACGGCGCCGGCCTTCCCTCTGTCGGGGCGGCCGAAGGCCGGGTGGGGTGTGCAGAGCGGCGACGTGAGCGCGCACTCCGGCCTGGTGTGGGTGCGTTCGGACCGGCCGGCGCGGATGATCGTGGAGACCTCGGCGACCGAGTCGTTCCGTAAAGCGCACAGATGGCACGGCCCGCTCCTGGGCCCCGGCACGGACTTCACCGGCACCACCCGGCTGCGCGGACTGCCCGCGGGCGAGCAGATCCACTACCGCGTCCTGCTCGCCGACCCGGACGACCCGCGCCGCACCGGTGAGCCGGTGACCGGCACCTTCCGTACGGCGTCCCTGGGACGGCGTGACGATGTGCGCTTCGTGTGGTCCGGCGACCTGGCGGGCCAGGGCTGGGGCATCAACCCGGACTTCGGTGGCTACACGATCTTCAAGGCGATGGGCGGGCTCGACCCGGACTTCTTCCTCCACAGCGGCGACACCATCTACGCCGACGGGCCGATAGCCGCGACCGTGCCCCTGCCCGACGGCAGCACCTGGCGGAACATCACCACCGAGGAGAAGTCCAAGGTCGCCGAGACGCTGGCCGAGTTCCGCGGCAACTTCCGCTACAACCTGCTGGACGAGCACCTCAAGAAGTTCAACGCGCAGGTGCCGTCGATCGTCCAGTGGGACGACCACGAGGTCACCAACAACTGGTATCCGGGTGAGATCCTCACCGACACCCGGTACACGGAGAAGAACGTCGACGTGCTGGCGTCCCGGGCACGGCGGGCGTTCAGCGAGTACTTCCCGATGTCCACGCTGCGCCCGGGCGCCCGGGAGGGCCGGGTGCACCGGGTGCTGCGCCACGGTCCGCTGCTTGACGTGTTCGTGCTGGACATGCGGACGTACCGCAACGCCAACTCCCCCGGTACGCAGACCACCGATCCGCAGGGCATCCTCGGCGCCGAGCAGCTGGAGTGGCTCAAGCGGGAGCTGTCGCGGTCGCGCGCGGTGTGGAAGGTGATCGCCTCCGACATGCCGCTCGGCCTGGTCGTGCCGGACACCGGGGACGGCAAGCCGAACATCGAGGCCGTGGCCCAGGGCGACCCGGGCGCGCCGCTCGGCCGTGAGCTGCAGATCGCCGAGCTGCTGCGGTTCATCAAGCACCGGAAGATCACGGGCACGGTGTGGCTGACCGCCGACGTGCACTACACCTCGGCCCAGCACTACCAGCCGTCGCGGGCCGCGTTCACCGACTTCGAGCCGTTCTGGGAGTTCGTCTCCGGCCCGCTGAACGCGGGTGCGTTCCCGGCGAACACGCTGGACAACACGTTCGGTCCGGAGCGGGTGTTTGTGAAGGCGCCCACTGTCGCAAATGTCTCACCCGCCGGCGGTTACCAGTTCTTCGGCGAGGTCGACATCAACGGTGACAGCGGGGAACTGACGGTTCGGCTTCGTGAGCAGGACGGGACCGTGCTGTTCACGAAGGTGCTCCAGCCGGGCCGGGTCGGGCAGTAAGCACGCAAATATAGTTCTAAATAGGACAGAGAGTGTCTTAATCGCTCAGTCACAAAGCGTTCGTGATCACGCAACACCCTTCCTGCACAGTGGTTGCATGACTTCAGACATGACTGACTCAGTACGTACGAGGAACGACCGTCCGGAACAGCACGGGAGCCGCGGACTCATGGCGCGGTTCCGCAACTGGCGGGAACGACGCACCCACGATCACGCCCCTCCGAAGGGTGATACCGGCGCCCGGCCGCCCGCCGACGTGCGGGACGCCGGGCCCCCCGAGACGGCACCGGCTCTGCCGGAGGCCGTCAGCGCGGAGGCCGTGCTCTGGCGGATGCGGACCACCGTGCGGGACGAGCCGGGTTCGCTGGCCGCGCTGTGCACGGCGCTCGCGGGTCAGCGGGTCGACATCCTGAGCCTGCAGACGCATCCCCTTGCCGAGGGCACGGTGGACGAGTTCCTGCTGCGGGCCCCCACGGAGGTGGCCGCGTCCGACGTCACCCGGGCGGTCGCGCAGGCGGGCGGTGCCCGTACCTGGATCGAGCGTGCCGACGCGCACGACCTGGTGGACGCGCCCACGCGCATCCTGGGCCTGGCGACGCGCGCTGCACTGGACTCGGCCGAACTGCCGCTGGCCTTGCGGCAGTTGCTGGGCCGGTGCAGCATCCGGTCGCTGCCCGCCGGGGCCGTGGGCGTGGACGGTGCCGACGCGGAGGTGCCCGCCGAGGGGGCTCTCGCGAACGTCGAAGGGGCACCCGAGAACACCATGATGCGGCTGCGCGCGCCCGAAGGCGGAGTGATCACCGTGGAGCGGCCGTATCTGCCGTTCACGCCCACCGAGTTCGCACGGGCCCGCGCACTGGTCGAGCTGGACGCCCAGCTCGGTCCGCGCCTCCCGCGCCGGCAGGACGTACTGACGCTGCCTCAGGGCAACGCCATCACCGTACGCCGCGCCGACACCCATGACATCGATGCCGCGAAGGCCATGCACGAGCGGTGCTCGCCGCGCACGCTCAGCCTCCGGTACCACGGCCCGGTCGGTGACGCCGACCGCTACCTCAAGCACCTCCTCAGCCCCCGCTTCGGTCGGACGCTCGCCGTGCAGACCGCCTCGGGTCGCATCGTCGGGCTCGGCCATCTCCTCTGGGACGGCGACGAGACGGAGGTCGCGCTGCTCGTCGAGGACGCGTGGCAGCGGCACGGCATCGGCAGCGAGCTCCTCGGCCGACTGGTGACCATGGCCGCCGAGGCCGGCTGCGACAGCGTGTACGCCGTCACGCAGTCGTCCAACACGGGCATGGTCGCCGCCATGCGAGGCCTGGGCCTGCCCCTCGACTACCAGATCGAGGAGGGCACGCTGGTCATCACGGCCCGCCTGGACGTGACTCCGGTGAGTTCCCGACTGCCGTACGACCAGGAGCAGCCCGTACGGGATTAGCCCTCGGCGGACACCGAACGGTTCGGCCGGCCCGGCGCAACCCGTCGGGCCGGCGCGGTGGGGGTGCGGGCCGCTGCTGGCCGCCCGCCCCGCGCACGACCGGCGTGGAACCGGGCTGACGCGCACGGCTCCCGTATATCCGGCTGACGCGCACGGCCTCCCCGTATGAGGATGTCCGCATGTCAGAGACGAAGAGCCCGCTGCCCCGCGAGGTCGCCGACGCGTACGTCGACGACCTCATCGCCATCGACCCGGTCACCGGTACGTATCTCGGCGTGAAGGAGAGTTCCAGCAAGTTGCCCGACCTCTCGCCCGCCGGTCAGCAGGCGCTCGCCGAGCTGGCGCGGGCGACGCTCGCGCGGCTCGACGAAGCGGAGCGGCAGCCGGGTGCGGACAGTGACATCGAGCGCCGCTGCGCGCGACTGCTGCGCGAGCGGCTGACCGCCGAACTCGCCGTGCACGAGGCCGACGAGGGGCTGCGGTCCGTCGGTAACCTGGCCACGGTCGCGCACTCGGTGCGCGAGGTGTTCACCGTGACGCCGGCCCAGACGGACGAGGACTGGGCCGCGATAGCCGAGCGGCTGCGCGCGGTGCCCACCGCGCTGGCCGGCTACCGCGCATCCCTCGCCCTCGGCCTGGAGCGCAAGCTGTACGCCGGTCCCCGCCCCACCGCGACCTTCATCGGCCAGCTCACCGAGTGGTCGGACACGGACGGTTCGGGCCGCGGCTGGTTCGAGGACTTCGCGTCGGCCGGTCCCGACTCCCTGCGTACGGAGATGGACGAGGCCGCCCGCTCGGCGACAGCGGCCGTCGTCGAACTGCGCGACTGGATGCGCGATGTGTACGCGCCCACGATCGAGGGCGCGCCGAACACGGTGGGCCGCGAGCGGTACGCCCGCTGGTCGCGGTACTTCAACGGTACGGATCTGGACCTCGACGAGGCGTACGCGTACGGCTGGGCCGAGTACCACCGTCTGCTCGCCGAGATGAAGCAGGAGGCGGAAAAGGTTCTGCCCGGCGCCGAGACGCCGTGGGTGGCGCTCGCGCACCTCGACGAGCACGGCCGGCACATCGAGGGCGTCGACGAGGTCCGCGACTGGCTGCAGGGCCTGATGGACCAGGCGATCGAGTCGCTCGACGGCACGCACTTCGAACTCGCCGAGCGGGTACGGAAGGTGGAGTCCCGCATCGCCCCGCCGGGCAGCGCGGCGGCCCCGTACTACACGCCGCCGTCGGAGGATTTCTCACGCCCCGGCTGTACGTGGCTGCCGACGATGGGGCAGACCCGCTTCCCGGTGTACGACCTGGTGTCGACCTGGTACCACGAGGGCGTCCCCGGCCATCACCTCCAGCTGGCGCAGTGGGCACACGTCTCCGGGAACCTCTCCCGCTACCAGGCGACGATCGGCGGCGTCAGCGCCAACTGCGAGGGCTGGGCGCTGTACGCGGAACGGCTCATGGACGAACTCGGCTTCCTCACCGACGCCGAGCAGCGGCTCGGCTACCTGGACGCCCAGATGATGCGCGCGGCCCGCGTCATCGTCGACATCGGCATGCACCTGGAGCTGGAGATTCCGGCCGACTCGCCCTTCCACCCGGGCGAGCGCTGGACGCCCGAGCTGGCCCAGGAGTTCTTCGGCGCCCACAGCAGCCGCCCCGCGGACTTCGTGGAGAGCGAGCTCACTCGCTATCTCTGCCTCCCCGGCCAGGCCATCGGCTACAAACTCGGCGAACGCGCCTGGCTGCTGGGCCGCGAGAACGCACGCCGCCGCCATGGCGACGCCTTCGACGCCAAGGCCTGGCACATGGCGGCGCTGTCGCAGGGGTCGCTGGGGCTTGACGACCTGGTGGACGAGTTGTCACGGCTGTGATTCCGTACGGGCGCCCCGACGCCGGCGTCAGCGCCGGAACCCTCCCTCCGAGTCGATGACCTGCCCGGTGACCCACTCCGCCTCGTCCGTGGCGAGCCACGCGATGAGGCGGGCGGGGTCGTCGGGCATGCCCCAACGGCCGGCGGGGAACATCGCGGCGATGGCAGCGTAGTCGTCGCCGGTCATGTAGTCCGTGTCCACGGGACCGGGGTTGATGGTGTTCACCGTGACCGCGTGCTCGGCGAGGGTGGTCGAAAGGGAGCGGGTGATCGAGGCGAGGGCGCCCTTCTGGAGGGCATACGCGATCTCGCCCGGCATGCCGCTCGCGATGTCCTGACCGGAGGTCATCATCACGACGCGTCCACCAGGGGTGCGCGGCGGGAGCGCGGCGCGCAGGCGGGCGTACGCCTGGACGAGCAGGATCACCGAGCGGGTGTCGACCGCCCAGTGCGCGTCGAGCATGTCGGCGTCGATCGCGTCGAGGGTGCCGTCCGAGCCGGACAAGGCATGGTTGGCGACAAGGATGTCGATACGGCCACCGAGCGCGTCGGCAGCCCTTGAGATCAGCTCCGCGGGCACGGCCGGGTCGGACAGGTCCCCCGGTCCGTCGATCACCCGCGCGTCCGGATCGCCGAGCACCTCACGCACGGCGGCGACCACGTCCTCGGGACGGTCCGCACCCCAGGGCATGGCGGCATCGTGCGGCACATGGTGATGCAGATACAGGCTCGCTCCGTACGCGGCGAGCCGCCGGGCCACGGCATGACCGATGCCCCCGCGTCTGCTGGCGCCGGTGACGAGGGCGGTACGGCCGCGCAGCGGCAGGGGGTCGCGGCGCAGTGCTTCGGCGGTGGGGTGCGGGAGTTGGGGCATGGCGGACCATGATGGTGGAGCGGGCGCTCGACCCGCACATGATTTTCCACGGCCCGCACCCCAACTACCCGCGCTTGCTCTCCGGCGGGAGGGGTCGTGGGCCGGTGCGTCGTATGCCCGTCGCGTAGCTTCGGTCTCGGAGAACCCGCACCCTGTACCAGCTAAGGGCCGTATGCCCGCCCTGCGACGGGCTGACGCACCGGCCCACGACCCCGCACCCACCACCCACCCAAGGGGCGCGGGGCTGTGACATATGCGGCTCCGCCGCGTGGGCGCGACCAGCCACCGACGGCCCGCAGTCGCCAACGGACCGAACCCACCACCCCCGTAGGCGCCCCGCCCAACCGACGGAGTCACTCGCACCCAAAAACGAACCCCACCGCTCAACCCAGCGGAGCGACCCGCCGCAGTTGGACCAGCCCCAGCCACGTCTCGGGCCCGGCCGCCGCGTACGCCGCCCGGACCGCATACCGCCCCGCTTCCAGCGCGATCCGCAGATGCCCCGCCTGCTCGGCGTCGTTGCCGGGCCACGCCGCGTCGAACAGGACCACGGCTCCGGGAATGTCCCAGTGCACCTCCCGCTCCCACACCGCCGCGTCGAGGGCCGCCGGAACACCGGCCAGCAACTGCGTCTCCGACTCCGCGGCGCACCACCGTACGAAGGTGCCGTGCTCGGGCAAGTAGGCGGTGGCGGCAGGATCGTCGCCGAGGACGAGGGCCGTGGTGTTGCCGACCGGGAGCAGACCGATGTAGCCGTCCACGTCACAGGCCCGGTCGTAGTCGGACGCCAACTCGACGCCGTCCGCCCCCGTCCAGAAAGGCAACACCACCTCGGGGATCGCTATGAGGGGCCCACCGCCCGACTCCGCCCACTCGACCGCACCCTGATCCGCGTAACTCGCCATGCGGGAGAAGCTACACGCACCGGGTCACACGGAAATGGCTGTGTCACTCAAGTGCTCAGCAGCCACAGTCCGCCGCGTCGGCCGGCGCGGTCAAGGCATCGGGCGTACGCCGCTCGCGCCCCTCCCAGGTCTCGAACTCGAAGCCTTCGCGCACCCAGTACTCGAAGCCACCGAGCATCTCCTTGACCTGGAAGCCGAGTTGGGCGAGAGCGAGGGCGGCGCGGGTCGCGCCGTTGCAGCCCGGGCCCCAGCAGTAGGTGACGACCGGCACGGACTTGTCGAGGAGTTGCTCGGCCTGCTCGGGGATGAGGGCTGTGGGCAGATGGATCGCGCCGGGCACATGCCCCTGGTCCCAGGACTCGGTGGAGCGGGAGTCCAGGACGACGAAGCCGGGGTCGCCGTCGGCCGCGAGCGTGGCGGCGACGTCGGACACGTCCGCGTGGAAGGCGAGGCTCGCGCCGAAGTGGGCGACGGCCGCGGCGGGGGACGCCGGGGGCACGCACAGAACCGGGTTCACGGCGGTGGTGGTTGTGGTGTTGCCGGTCGCAGTCGTAGCAGTCACGGTGTGGCCTTCCGTCGAGTTCCGTGCTCAAGAATCTACGGCCGGTCATCCGCCCTTCTGAAGAGGCGATCCACGGTCTCCCCCATGACAAGCCGGGGATTCCTCTGCTAATCCTCAACCATGACCGCGTATTCCCCGGACGCCACCGACTGGCGCATCCTCGAGGTCCTCCAGCGCGAGGGCCGGGCCAGCTTCGCCGAGTTGGCCCGTGCCGTCTCCATGTCCGCGAGCGCGGTCACCGAACGGGTGCGCCGACTGGAGGAGGCGGGCGTCATCCAGGGGTACGCGGCTGTCGTGGACCCGGAGAGGCTGGGGCTGCCGATCCTCGCCTTTGTGCGGCTGCGCTATCCGACCGGGAACTACAAGCCGTTCCACGATCTCGTCGCCGCGACCCCCGAGATCCTGGAGGCGCACCACGTCACGGGCGACGACTGCTTCGTCATCAAGGTCGCGGTGCGCTCCATGAGCCACCTGGAGAAGGTGACAGGCAAGCTCGGCACGCTCGGCTCGGTGACCACGAGCGTCGTGTACTCGTCACCGCTGCCCCGGCGTCCCATCGGTCGCTGATCCCGCTGCCGTGCCACCTCACGGTCGCGCCCCGTCACCGCGACGCCCGACCGGTCATTGCCCCCTCTGTCGTACGACCGACCCCGACCGCCCCTTCACCACCTCCAGTTGGGCGTGGATGCGGCGCCGCAGATCCGGTACGTGGCTGACGATGCCGACGCTGCGGTCCCGCTCCCTCAGCGAGTCGAGGACGTCGAGTACCTCGTCGAGGGTCTGTTCGTCGAGGCTGCCGAAGCCCTCGTCGATGAAGAGGGTGTCGAGGCGGACGCCGCCCGCCTCGTCGGTGACGACGTCCGCGAGGCCGAGGGCGAGGGCGAGGGAGGCGAAGAACGTCTCGCCGCCGGAGAGTGTCGCCGTGTCGCGTTCGCGGCCGGTCCAGGCGTCGACGACGTGCAGTCCGAGGCCGCTGCGGCCACGCCCGGCGCGGTCGTCGGAGTGGACGAGGGTGTACCGGCCGGAGGACATGCGCTGCAGGCGTGCGGTCGCGGCGGCGGCGACCTGTTCCAGGCGGGCGGCGAGGACGTAGGACTCCAGGCGCATCTTGCGTTCGTTGTCCGCGGAGGTGCCCGCGGCGAGGGTGGCGAGGCGGGCCACGCGGTCGTACTCCTCGCGCAGTGGGCCGAGTCGGCGCACGGACGCGGTCGCCTGGTGGGTGAGCCGGTCGAGTTCGGTGCAGCGCCGGGCGGCGGCGTCGCGTGCGGAAGCGGCCTCGCGGGCCCGGCGGGCGGCGTCGGCGGCGGCCTGTTCCGCGGCGGCGAGGTCGGCGGGCGGCTGCTGGGCGGCCTGAGCCGTGTCGGCTTCGGCGAGTACGGCCCGTACGGTCGCCTCCTCCTGTTGCCAGGTGTCGAGCCGCCGTTGGAGGTCGCGGTGTGCCGCGTCGTCCAGGAGCGCAGCCGCCGCGGCCTGCGGCGTGTCGAACCCGGCGCGGAAAGCCGCGTCGGCGAGTCGCGCGTCGGCGTCCTTGAGCCGCTGCGCGGTGTCCGCCGCGAGGCGCGCGGCGTCCGCGGCCTCGGTGAACTGCGCCGTCTGCCGCTCCAGTTGCGCGGCCCGCACGGATACGCTGCCCGCGGCGCCCCGGGCCTGCGTCAACTCCGCTTCCAGGGCCGCCCCTTCGCGGTCGAGGGTCTCCCTGCGCGCGGCGCGTGAGGCGGCACGCAGGGCGGCTTCCTGGTGGGCGGCGAGCCGTCGTTCGTGCTCGTGCTCGGCCTGTCTCAGGGCCTCGCTCGCCGGATGCAGCCCGGAGGCGGCACCGCGCGCTTCGGCGTGTTGCCGCGCCAACTCCTCGGCCTGCTCGGTGAGTTGCGCGGTGGGGGCGTCGCCCGCCTCGGCGGTCGCCGCGGCCAGCGCCTCCCGTACGACACCGAGCCGCCGCTCGGCCTCGGCGCGCTGCTCGTCGGCCTCCTGATGGGCGACGAGCGCGGCCTCCTCGGCCTGCTGATCGATGTGTCCGGCGATCTTCCGGGCGGGCGCCGGGTGTTCGGCGCTGCCGCAGACGGCGCAGGGTTCGCCGTCCACGAGAGCGGCGGCGAGTTCTGCGGCGATGCCCTTGAGGCGCTGTTCCTTGAGGTCGAGCCAGTGGGCGCGGGCGTCCGTGGCGTGCTCCCGCGCGGCGAGCACGCGCACGTGGGCGTCGTCCGTGTCGCGGGCGAGCTGGTCGCGCAGCCGTGCCGCCGCGAGCCGTGCCTGGGCGGGCTCGCGCTGGACGGCGAACTGCTCGGCGCGAGTGGCGGCCTCCTGCGCGGAATCGATGCGGGTCTGGAGTCCGGCGCGGGTCGTCTCCCAGGAGGCGAGCCAGCTTTCCTCGTCCTGGAGCACGTCCTCGTCGGCGCGCTCCTGGCGGTCCAACGCCTCGCGCTCGGTGGTGAGTTCGGCCAGCCGGTGCTCGGCTCGGCGGGCCGACTCCAGGCCGCCCAGCTCCTCGGCGGCCTTGCGTGCAGCGGCCGCGAGGCCGCTCGCTCCGGCGTCGGCGAACGTCCCCGGGAGCAGCGCACGCGCGCGTGTCTCGTCGGCAGCCGCCCGCCGGTGCTCGGCATCCGCGGCGTCGCGCAGGGACAGCGCGGGTGCCACGGCCTCGGCCTTGCGGGCACGCTCCATCCGCTCCCGGGCCTCCCGGTGCGCTCCGGAGTGCTCCTCCAGACGCTCGGCCCGCTCCCGTGCCTCGGCGAACCGCCGCTGCAACCGCGCCACTTCGCGTACGTCGTCGAGTACGCGATCCGCCTGCGACTGCGCCGACTCGGCGGCTTTCTGGGCGCAGTGCGCCACGGTGAACCGTTCGCGTGCCGTACTGCGGGCGATCGCCGCCCAGGACAGTACGGACTCGGCCAGCCCAGGGTCTCCGGGGGCCGCATCGGGCAGCGGCAGCTCCACGATGTCACCGGCGGCCTGCTGCATGCGGTGCGCGTCAGCGAGTAACGTCGCGTCCCCTTCGCGTACTTGGGCCTCCGCGGCGCGCCGCAGCTCGGCCAGGCGCTGTTCGACGGCCGCGAACCGGCGGGTGTCGAAAAGCCGGCCGAGCAGCCTGCCGCGGGCCTCGGCGTCGGCCCGCAGGAAACGTGCGAAGTCGCCCTGGGGCAGCAGTACGACCTGGCAGAACTGCTCGCGGCTCATGCCGAGCAGCTGGGTGATCTCCTCGCCGATCTCCTGGTGGGAGCGGCTGAGGTCCTTCCAGGAGCCCGCCGACGCGTCGTACTCGCGCAGCCAGCTCTGGGCCTTGTCGGTGGTGGTGCCCGAGCCGCGCTTCTTGGCGCGCTCCCAGGGCGGCTGGCGGGTGAGCTCCAACCGGCGTCCGGAGACGGTGAGTTCGAGACGGACTTCGGTACGGGTGCCGGACGCGGCGTGGTCGCTGCGCAGGGTGAGCCCCTGGCCGCTCTGCCGGGCGCCCGGCACCGATCCGTACAGGGCGTAGCAGACCGCGTCCAGAACCGAGGTCTTGCCCGCGCCTGTCGGCCCGTGCAGCAGGAAGATCCCGGCGGCCGACAGCTCGTCGAAGTCGACCGTCTGGGCCCCGCCGAAGGGTCCGAACGCGGTGATGTGCAGCCGGTGCAGCCTCATCGGGCCACCTCCCGTACTGCCGCGTCGGCGCGCACCGCGTCGAACGCCTCCCGGAGTACGGCCTGTTCGCGTGCGTCGGGACCCGCGCCACGCACATGGGCCACGAAGTCCTCCGCGATCTCCTGGTCGCTGCGTCCCGCCAGGCGTCGGGCGTACGAGACGTCCGGGTCGTCGGGGGCCCGCTCGGGATCGAAGACGAGGCTGAGCGTGTGCGGGAAGCGTTCGCTGAGCCGTGCCATTGCGTCGGCGGGGCGCACCGGGTCGGTGAGGGTCGCCTCGACCCAGGCCTCCTCGTGGCGCGCCAGCTCCGGGTCGGCCAGCAGGTCCTCCAACCTCCCCCGGATACGGGCGAGTGCGCGCGGTACGGGACAGTCGATCCGCTCGGCGGCGAGCGAACCGTCCGCCCCCAGGTCGACCAGCCACATGCTCTTGCGGTGGTCGGCCTCCGAGAAGGAGTACGGCAACGGGGAGCCCGAGTAGCGCACGCGCTCCGTGATGGTCTGGCTGCCGTGCAGATGACCGAGCGCCGCGTAGTCGACCCCGTCGAAGACCCCGGCCGGTACGGCGGCGACCCCGCCCACCGTGATGTCCCGCTCACTGTCACTGGCCTCGCCCCCGGTGACGAAGGCATGCGCGAGGACGACGCAGCGGGTGCCCCCCGCGCGCGTGGCGAGATCGGCGCGGACCCGCTCCATCGCGGCCGCGAGCACCGCCTCATGGCCGGGCTTCTCCACCCCGAACTCGTCCTTCACCAGGGCGGGTTCGAGATACGGCAGCCCGTAGAAGGCCACGTCGCCGTGGGTGTCGGCCAGCACCACGGGCGTACCGCACGCCGAAGGCTCGGTCCGCAGATGAATGCCGGCGCGGTCGATGAGCCCGGCTCCCACCCCCAGCCTGCGCGCCGAGTCATGGTTCCCGGAGATCATCACCGTCGGCACCCCGAGGTCGGCCAGCCGGTGCAGGGCGTCGTCGAAGAGCTCGACCGCCGCCAGCGGAGGCACCGCCCGGTCGTACACGTCCCCCGACACGACCACCGCGTCCACCCCGCGCTCGCGCACGGTCGCGACGAGGTGGCCGATGAACTCGGCCTGGGCACCGAGCATGCTCACCCGGTGGAACGCCCGGCCGAGATGCCAGTCGGAAGTGTGCAGCAATCTCACAAAATCGCTCCGACCTGCATGTTTCCCCCTCCTGCACCTCAAAAACCAGCACGAACCAGCACGGGCTGACGGTCAGCGCTCACCACGCTAACCCCTATGGGGCCCCGATCCACCACGGGACTCAGCCCATCGCCCGCCTGCGGCACCGAATTGCCAGAAATGTCCGCGGCGATCTGGTTGACGGTACGGCCGAGCCTTCGAGTCTCCGTCTGCCCATCCGGACGCTCCGAGGGCACCCACGGTGTTGCCGGTCGGCGCCTGACCAGGATGGGGCCCGCGACCGGGACAAGATGTCGCGGGCGCGCCGACGGGGGCCATCCCCCCAAGGATGGCCCCCGCCTTTGTGGCTTGGCCGCCGGTCAGTCGGCCGGCGTCAGTGCGACCTCCGAGCTGCCCGAGAGGGGCGGCAGACCGTCAGGGGGAGTGTCCGTGTAGGTGGCGTTGAAGACCGCCTTCAGGTTGTCCGCACCGGCGTGACCGCCGTCCACGAACGTCTCGAACGATCCGGAGCAGCCGTTGCTCGAGGACAGCGGATGTCCGTGCGAGTCGTGGCCGAGGATGAACGAGACGGTGACCTTCGAGCAGTCCACCGGCTGGTCGTCGGTGACGGTGACCTTCCAGGTGACCGTGTCACCCCAGTGGAACTCCGTGCCGCCGTGCGGAGCCGGGTCGGTCGTGAGCGAGACGACCGGCGCCTTGTTGCCGACCACGACGGGAACCGAGGCGGAGGCCGAGCGGCCGGTGCTGTCGGTGACCTTCAGCGTGGCGTCGAAGACGGCGTTCTCGGTGAACGTGTGCTTCGGGTTCGCCTCCGTGGAGTCCACGGTGCCGTCGGCGTCGAAGTCCCAGGCGTAGCGGAGGGCGTCGCCGTCGGCGTCCTTCGTGCCGGCGCTGGAGAACTGGACCGTCAGCGGGCTGGTGCCGTTGACCACGTCCGCGGTGGCTTTGGGCTCCGGGGTGCGGTTGCCCCGCGTGAAGTCGATGCGGGCGAGCTGGGCCTCGGGCAGTTCCGCGAAGTACCCGGTGCCGTACTCGAGGACGTACAGCGCGCCGTCCGGGCCGAACTCGGCGTCGATCGGGCCGTCCGTCGTGATCGAGGGGATCGCGGCCTCGATCTTCTCGACCTTGTTCTTCTTGCCCAGAGTGATGGCCATCATCTGGTCGCGGGTCCACTCGTAGAAGAGCGGCTTGCCGTCGAAGTACGCGGGCCAGCGGTTCTGGGCCTTGTTCCGCTTGTCGTAGCGGTACGCCGGGCCGCCCATGGGGCCGATGCCGCCCGTGCCGAGCTCCGGGAACTCCTCGGAGAGCCCGTAGCCGTAGACGATCTCCGCGTCCGTGACCGGCGGCAGCTTGCTCAGGCCGGTGTTGTGGCGCGAGTCGTTGACCGGCTTGGCACAGTTGAACGCGCCGCTCGACTTCTGGGTGGCGAAGTCGTAGTCCTGGTACGGCATGTCCTGGGTCACGCAGAACGGCCAGCCGTAGTTGGCGGGCCGGTCGATGACCATCCAGCGGCCCTGGCCGGCGGGGCCGCGGTCGGGGTTCGCCTGGTTGGCGTCGGGCGAGTAGTCACCGACGTAGACCTCGCCGGTCCTGTCGTCCACCGCGAAGCGGAACGGGTTGCGCAGACCCATGGCGTAGATCTCGGGACGGGTCTTCTGGGTGCCCGGCCGGAAGAGGTTGCCGCCCGGTATCGCGTAGCTGCCGTCGCGCTTGACCTTGATGCGCAGGACCTTGCCGCGCAGGTCGTCGGTGTTGCCCGCGGTGCGCCGCGCGTCGTAGGCCGGGTTGCGGTCGGGGCGGTCGTCGAGCGGGGCGTAGCCGTCCGAGGCGAAGGGGTTGGAGTCGTCGCCGGTCGACAGGAACAGGTTGCCCTTGCCGTCGAAGTCGATCTTGCCGCCGACGTGGCAGCAGATGCCGCGGTCGGCCGGGACGTCGAGGATCTTCTGTTCGGTGTCGAAGTCGAGCTTGTTGCCGTCGAGTTTGAACCGGGACAGCCGGGTGACGCCCTTGTACTTGGCGAAGTCCTCGGCCGTGCCGAACTCCGGTGCGTCCCCTTCGTTGACGCCCGGGGTGGCCGGGTCGTCCATGGGGGTGTCGAGGCGGGGCGAGTAGTAGAGGTAGACCCAGTGGTTCTTGGCGAAGCCGGGGTCTACGGCGATGCCCTGCACGCCTTCTTCGTCGTGCTGGTAGAGCCCGGCGGGGCTCTTCTTCATGTCGGCGGCGAGGAAGTTGACGCCGCTCTTGGGGTCGTGGATCCGGACCTCTCC
This sequence comes from Streptomyces yerevanensis, assembly GCF_000716805.1. NCBI lineage: Bacteria > Bacillati > Actinomycetota > Actinomycetes > Kitasatosporales > Streptomycetaceae > Streptomyces > Streptomyces yerevanensis. The sequence continues at coordinate 74,948 of NZ_JNWJ01000038.1, forward strand.
CGTGCGGGCCGTGTGCAGCACCCGCCGGTCGGGAAGGACGGCGAGGGCCATGGGCTCGCCTGGGCGGTCGTTGAGGGTGACCTTCTGGAAGGCCGACTGGGCCGGCGGTGCGGGGTCTGGTTCGGCGGCTTGGGCTGGGGACGGAGGCAGGAGCCCCAAGGCCCCGGCCAACGCCGCCGCCCCCACGAGGGTGACGATCCGTCTGTTGCGCACTCAGAACTCCTTTGTTCCGGCTGGCGGCTGCAGAAGGGGGCCTGGGGGCTGGGCCCCCGGGTCGGCCGCTGCAGGGTGAAGGCGAGTGAAAGCCCTTGAGAGGTGGGTGAGTTGGACGCTAGAGCGCCACTTTCAACTCGTCAAGGACAAAGTTGGAACCTTTTCAGGGAAAGACTGCCCGGGTGTTTCATGCTTTTTCGGGCAACGCCCGGGGGCCTGCCCCGCGCCAAGACGCCGGGCAGGCCATGCGGATGACGCTCAGTCAGCGACGGGCGCGCAAGGCCGCGAGGTTGTCGTAGCCGACCCGGGCGAACTCCAGGGACTGGCCGGGAGCGCTCTCGCTCGGCGCGTTGTCCTGCTCGACCATCGGGTTGTGGTAGTTCTTCGCGCCCACCCTGCCGAAGAACCTCCGGTAGTCGATGTCCCCGGTGCCGAACGGCACCATGTCGTAGCCCAGGCCGCTTTGGGGGTTGAGCACGCCGTCCTTGGCGTGGAAGAGCGGGAAGCGTTTGGTGTTGCGGGCCACGAGACCGGCGGGGTCGAAGACCTTCTCACGCTGCGCCCCGTCGTGGGCGGTGTACGTGTGGAACTTGTACTGGGCCACGTGCGCCCAGAAGACGTCCAGCTCCAGATAGACGCTCTTCGGGTCGGTCACCTTCAGGAAGTACTCCAGCTTGCGGATACCGGAGCTGCGGGTCGGCCGACCCTGGGCGTCGAGCGGGCCGCCGTCGAGCAGGAAGTCGTAGGCGCTGTCGTGGTTGTGGGTGTAGAGCTTGATGCCCTCCCTACGGGCGATGGCGCCCAGGGTGTTCCACTTCTCCGCGGCCACGTCCCAGTCGGCCCGGTAGGGGGTGTTGGTGGGGTCGGCGCCGGTACCCATGTGCTCCATGCCGAGGATGTTGGAGATCTCCAGGAAGCGCTTGAAGGTGTCCAGGTCGGACGGGGTCAGCGGCCAGGACGGCGGGATGAAGCCGTGGCTGCCCTGCGCCCGCAGGCCGTAAGCGTCGAGCCAGGAGCGCAGCAGCTTCGCTCCCTCGAGGGTGCCCAGATCGGCGCCGCCGGGCGCGTTGGCGTGCTGGCCGTAGCCGGCGAACTCCACCTGGCGGTAGCCGAAGCGCGACAGCTGCCGGAACACCTCGCGGAAACCGGAGGGCAGGTCGGAGGCCAGCGGGTCGCGGCCGATCGCGTCACGGACGGTGTAGAGGATGATGCCGCGCTTGTGCGGCGGGACCAGAGCGGAACGTCCCCGGTCGTAGCCGGCGGCTTCTGCTCTGTCCTGCGCCAGGGCGGGCGTGGCACCGAAGACCGGGGCGGCGATCGCCGCGGCGGTGGCGGCCGTGCAGGTGCTGAGGAAACGGCGGCGGCTGACGCCGAGCGTGCGGCGCAGGGCGTCGCCGGTGACGGCTTCGTCGTTGAACGCGGTCACAGTGGCTCTCTCTTTCGTTGTCGCAGTGCTGCGGGTGCCTGATGGCTGCCGCCTCAGGAGAGGCCGGCGAGCCGCAGGAGAAGGGACTTCACTTCGGTGGCCGCTACGCGGCCGGATACTGCGCGGGGGGTGGAGACCAGGACGAGCGGACCTTCGTCGTCGCTCGTAGGGCGGCGGCCGTGGCCGCCGCGCATCCGGCGACGGCAGTGGTGGCCACCGATCCGCGGGCTCCGACGAACCAGGCACCGGTGCGTGCGGTCCGCCCGCCGCCCTGGGACTGCGATGCGTTCCCGGCGTTGTTCACGGGCTGCCTCCCTGCCATGTCGATGTTCCGATGGGATTGAAAGACGGTGGGCGGGGGCGGGGCTGACCTCCCCGCCCACCGTCGGCATAGGGGCGGGCTTCGACCGCGGCCTAGGAGGACAGCTCCTTGGTCGGCGCGGTTACGGCGAGCGGGCCGTCGGTGCGAAGTGCGGGATTCTTGGCGGCACTTGGCCTTGTGCTGTGCACGGATGTCCTCCGTCGTCCGGTCGAACGAGCGGTGAGCTGTGCAACCGGTGGGGTGTGCGCCATCACTGTCGAACCACCGTGTGGCGCCTGTGCACGAGACGGGACCGTAGCCCCGTTCGTCCTCGACGGAAAGTCCTTGTGCAGAAGAATGTCAAACTTTTTCCAGACTCAGGACAAAGGCGTGCCCGGGCAGCCCGGACCGGCCCGGCTGCCTTCCCGGCACCGGGCGGCCTTCACCTGGCTGGTTCCAGGGAACAGAAGTTCCCTGTCGGGGTCCCTAGTTGTCACCGCCTCCGAAGGCGGCGTCGAAGGACGCCGAGGGCGGGTCGAAATCGAACCGCTTCAGACCGGCGAGTGCTTGCGGCGCGCCCATGAGGCGGTCCATGCCGGCGTCCTCCCACTCCACGGAGATCGGACCGTCGTAACCGATCGATCGCAGCATCCGGAACACGTCCTCCCAGGGCACGTCGCCGTGTCCGGCGGAGACGAAGTCCCAGCCGCGCCGCGGGTCGCCCCAGGGCAGATGGGAGCCGAGCCGACCGTTGCGCCCGTCCAGGCGTTTTCGGGCCTCCTTGCAGTCGACGTGGTAGATCCGGTCCCGGAAGTCGTAAAGGAAGCCGACCGGGTCCAGGTTCTGCCAGACGAAGTGGCTGGGGTCGAAGTTGAGCCCGAAGGCCGGCCGGTGGTCCACCGCCTCCAGCGCGCGTTTGGTGGTCCAGTAGTCGTAGGCGATCTCGCTCGGATGGACCTCGTGGGCGAATCGGACGCCCTCGGTGTCGAAGACGTCCAGGATCGGGTTCCAGCGCTCGGCGAAGTCCTCGTAGCCGCGCTCGATCATCCGTTCCGGCACCGGAGGGAACATCGCGACGAGGTGCCAGATGGACGATCCGGTGAAGCCGACGACCGTGTCGACGCCGAAGGCGGCCGCGGCGCGCGCCGTGTCCTTGATGTCGGCGGCGGCCCGCTGCCGTACGCCTTCGGGTTCGCCGTCGCCCCAGATCCGGGCCGGCAGGATGCCCTGGTGGCGTTCATCGATGGGGTTGTCGCAGACGGCCTGGCCGACGAGATGGTTGGAGATCGCCCAGCACTTCAGGCCGTACTTCTCCAGCAGGGCGTGCCGGCCAGCCAGATAGGACGGATCGGCCAGGGCCTTGTCGACCTCGAAGTGGTCGCCCCAGCAGGCGAGTTCAAGGCCGTCGTAGCCGAAGTCGGCGGCCAGTCGGCAGACCTCCTCCAACGGCAGATCGGCCCACTGACCGGTGAACAGGGTGAACGGGCGTGGCATGGTGCCTCCGAGCGGGGTTCCTTGCCGGATCTCTACCGGACTTCGGCCTCGACGGCCTGGACAGGGGTGTAGACGGAGTTCTTCTGCGCGCTCTCCTCCACCGAGGCGAGCACCCGCTGCACCTGCAGACCGTCGGCGAACGACGGCATCGGGTCGGTGCCGGACGCGATGGCCTCGACCAGGTCACGGGCCTGGTGGACGAAGGTGTGCTCGTAGCCGAGCGCGTGGCCCGGCGGCCACCAGCCCTCCAGGTACGGATGCTCGGCCTCGGTGACGACGATCCTGCGGAACCCGGCCGTGGCGGCGGGCTCCCGGTGGTCGTGGAAGGACAGCTCGTTGAGCCGCTCGAGGTCGAAGGCGAGCGAGCCGGACTCGCCGTTGATCTCCAGCCGCAGGGCGTTCTTTCGCCCCGACGCCATCCGGGTCGCCTCGAACGTGGCGAGTGCCCCCGAGGCGAGCCGGCCGGTGAACACGGCCGCGTCGTCGACGGTCACCGGAGCGCGCCGGGGGCCGCCGGAAGCGGTCAGGCCGGAGGAGGCACCGTCGAGGCGGGGGCGTTCCTTGACGAAGGTCTCCATCTGGGCGGAGACCCCGACCAGCACCTCACCCGCCAGGTACTGGGCGAGGTCGACGATGTGCGCGCCGAGGTCGCCGAGTGCCCCCGACCCCGCGTGCTCCCGCTGCAGCCGCCACGTCAGCGGGAAGTCGGGGTCGACCAGCCAGTCCTGGAGGTAGCTGACCCGTACATGGCGCAGCGTGCCGAGCCTGCCGTCGGCGATGAGCCGGCGGGCGAAGGTGAGGGCGGGCACACGCCGGTAGTTGAAGCCCACCATCGCCAACTGCCCGCGCGAGCGGGCCGCTTCGGCGGCCGTGACCATGGCCTGCGCCTCGGCGACCGAATTGGCCAGCGGCTTCTCGCACAGCACGTGCTTGCCCGCCTCCAGCGCCGCGATCGCGATCTCCGCATGGCTGTCGCCCGGTGTGCAGATGTCGACGAGTTGCACGTCCTCGCGGGCTATGAGGGCGCGCCAGTCGGTCTCCGCCGCGGCCCAGCCGTGTTTGTCGGCCGCCGCCCGCACGGCGTGCGCGTCGCGGCCGGCGATCGCGGCCAGGACCGGCCGCAGCGGCAGGTCGAAAACGTGCCCTACGGTGCGCCACCCTTGTGAGTGCGCGGCGCCCATGAACGCGTAGCCGACCATGCCCACGCCGAGTGCCGGCGGTGCGGTCCCACTGTCCCTCTGTTCCATACGGATTCCTCCTCGTCGGAGTGTCACTGACTCATCGCTGTGTTCGCGGGGCACGCGGCCCGGACCGGTCAGATGAAGCCGGTCGGCAGGTACTGGTCGACGTTGTCCTTGGTGACCACGGCCGAGTAGAGGGTCAGCGAGGACGGGATCTCGAACTCGGCGAGGCCGCCGATGCCCTTGCCCTGGCCGAGCGCCCGGGCAAGATCGATGGCGGAGGCGGCCATCGTCGGCGGGTACAGGACGGTCGCCTTGAGCACGCTGTTGCCGGCCTTGATGGCGTCCATCGCGGACTTGGCACCCGCGCCGCCGACCATCAGGAAGTCGTCGCGGCCGGCCTGGTCGATGGCGCGCAGCGCGCCCACGCCCTGGTCGTCGTCGTGGTTCCACAGCGCGTCGAACTTCGACTGGGCCTGGAGGAGTTGGGACATCTTGGCCTGCCCGGACTCGACGGTGAAGTCGGCGGACTGCCGGGCCACCTTCCTGATGTTGGGGTAGTTCTTCAGGGCGTCGTCGAAGCCCTTGGTGCGCTGCTGGGTCAGCTCGAGGTTGTCGATGCCCGCGAGTTCGACGACCTTGGCGTCCTTCTTGTCCTTGAGCTGTTCGCCGATGTAGTGGCCGGCGTTGAGGCCCATGCCGTAGTTGTCGCCGCCGATCCAACAGCGGTACGCCTGCGGGGAGTTGAAGATCCGGTCGAGGTTGACGACGGGGATGCCGGCGCGCATG
>NZ_JNWJ01000039.1:0-116033 GCF_000716805.1 Streptomyces yerevanensis
GGTCGTGGGCCGGTGCGTCAGCCCGTCGCAGGGCGGGCATACGGCCCTGGGCTGGTACAGGGTGCGGGTTCTCCGAGACCGAAGCTACGCGACGGGCATGCGACGCACCGGCCCACGCCCCCTCCCGCCGGAGGGAAGCCGCGAGTAGTCGGGGGTGCGGGCTTCCCCGGGGCGCCGCAGGCTTTTGCTTTTCAGGGGCGCGGGGAACTGCGCGACCAGCCACAATGCACCCGCAGCCGCGACACGACTGTCACCCCCCACCCCCTGGCGGGGCCTGGGGGCGCAACCCCCAGTTTCGGGAAGGGGCGGGGCTGGGGAAAAGAACCCCTCCCCCACCCACCGGTACCAGGCCCGCCAAGGTGTGGACCAAAGAGAGAGGTTGACCCGACGTGCAGGACGAACTCATCGCACGGGCCAAGGCGTGGCTGGCCGAGGACCCCGACGCGGAGACCCGTGAGGAACTCGCCAAGCTCATCGACGGCGAGGACACCGCGGAGCTCGCCGCGCGTTTCGGCGGCACCCTCCAGTTCGGCACCGCGGGTCTGAGAGGCGAACTCGGCGCCGGCCCCATGCGGATGAACCGCGCGGTGGTCATCCGCGCCGCCGCGGGCCTCGCCGCGTACCTCAAGGGCAAGGGCCAGGAGAACGGCCTGGTCGTCATCGGCTACGACGCCCGTCACAAGTCGGAGGACTTCGCCCGCGACACCGCCGCGGTGATGACGGGCGCGGGTCTGAGGGCAGCCGTACTCCCCCGCCCCCTCCCCACCCCCGTCCTCGCCTTCGCCATAAGGCACCTCGGCGCGGTCGCCGGCGTGGAGGTGACCGCCAGCCACAACCCGCCCCGCGACAACGGCTACAAGGTCTACCTCGGCGAGGGCTCCCAGATCGTGCCCCCGGCGGACGCCGAGATCGCCGCGGAGATCGAAGCGATCGCCGGCCTGAGTGACGTACCGCGTCCGGCCGAGGGGTGGGAGACCCTCGCCGACGACGGCGACGGCAGTGTCCTGAGCGCCTATCTCGCCCGTACGGACGCTGTACTCGCCGCGGGCTCCCCTCGCACCGCCCGCACCGTCTACACGGCGATGCACGGCGTCGGCAAGGACACCCTCCTCGCCGCCTTCGCCCGTGCGGGCTTCCCGGAACCCGTCCTCGTCGCCGAACAGGCGGATCCGGACCCGGACTTCCCGACCGTCGCCTTCCCGAACCCGGAGGAACCGGGCGCGATGGACCTGGCCTTCGCGAAGGCCCGCGAGACGAACCCGGATCTGATCATCGCGAACGATCCGGACGCCGACCGCTGCGCCGCGGCCGTCAAGGACGGCGGCGACTGGCGCATGCTGCGCGGCGACGAGGTCGGCGCTCTCCTCGCCGCCCACCTCGTGAAGCGCGGCGCCCGCGGCACCTTCGCGGAGTCGATCGTCTCGTCCTCCCTCCTCGGCCGTATCGCGGAGAAGGCGCAACTCCCGTACGAGGAGACCCTGACGGGCTTCAAGTGGATCGCCCGGGTGGAGGGCCTGCGTTACGGGTACGAGGAGGCCCTTGGCTACTGCGTGGACCCCGAGGGCGTACGGGACAAGGACGGCATCACGGCGGCCCTGCTGATCACGGAGCTCGCCTCGGAGTTGAAGGAAGACAACCGCACGCTCCTCGACCTGCTCGACGACCTCGCCGTCGAGCACGGTCTGCACGCCACCGACCAGCTCTCCGTCCGCGTGAACGATCTCTCCCTGATCGCGAACGCGATGGGCCGCCTCCGCGAGCAGCCGCCCACCCACCTCGCCGGCCTGGCGATCACCAAGTCCGAGGACCTGACGAAGGGCACGGACAAGTTGCCGCCCACGGACGGCCTGCGCTACACACTCGACGGCGCCCGCGTCATCGTCCGCCCCAGCGGCACGGAGCCGAAGCTGAAGTGCTACCTGGAGGTCGTGATCCCGGTCGCCTCGCACACCGACCTGCCCACGGCGCGTGAGAAGGCGACGGCCCTCCTGACGGCCATCAAGCGTGACCTCTCCACGGCGGCGGGCCTCTGAGCGGCACGCGACAGGGCGCGCTCCGGTGCCCGAAGCCGAGCGCACCCTGAGCAGCGCGCCCCCTCACCTCAGCGCCATCACCGCAACCACCCACCCCAGCGCCAGCACCACGGTCAGCGGCCACAGCGGGCGCCCCCGTTCGGGCGCCGTGCTCTCGCCCGTCGGCCGCAGTGCGGGATCCGTGCGCATCGCGCTGAGCTCGGCGGCCAGTGCGTCGTACGGGTGGACCAGGCCGCGGGTGCGCTCCAGCCAGCCCCAGTGGGGGGCGGCGACAGCCCAGTTGTCGCCCCGCCAGCGCAGCTTCAGCTCGAAGCGTCGGCGGCGTACGGAGCGGAGGTCCTCCCAGGGAACGTGCTGGGGTCCGCGCAGGCCGGTGACCCACAGGCCCGTACGGTCGGCGGTGATGCGCCAGGCCAGCTTCACGGGGACGCGGACCGCGCCGTAGACGCCGAGTACGACGACCAGGGCCAGCTTCCACACGGCGGTGCCGGATTCGGTGGACCAAGGCCAGCAGAGCCAGACGCCCCAGGCCACCAGCACCGCGGCCGCCAGCCAGTCGAGCCACCCGGCATGCCAGCGGCGCACCGCGACGGGCGGCTGGGTCCCGGCCAACTCCCTTGCCTGCTCCTCCAGTTGGCGGCTCTGCGCCTCCCGCACCTTCTCCCGCTCTATACGCCGCCGGCCCGCGCTCAGCGACAACGGGCGTACGGGTCCCGTCGACCACTCGATCAGCGGAGGCTGGGCCGGGTCCACGTCGGCGCTGAGGACGAGGACCTCGGCGCCGTCGAAGGGCACACCGTAGAGGACGGCTTCGCGGACCGGGCCCGGGGTGTCGGCATCCACGACCTCCAGGAGCCGCTCGAGCTCCTCCTCGTCGTCCTCGGTCTGCGTCCCTTCGGCTTCCGCATCGTCGTCGTCATCGTCGTCCTCGTCATCGTCGAACGAGGTCAGGTCGACTGTGAACAGGGGGCGGATGGCCCGGACGTCGTCCGCCGCGTACACCTCCGTGCTGCCTTCCACGTCGTCGCGCACCAGGACGCGCAGTACCGGTGCGGGCTCCCGGCGCAGTCCGACGGCCCGGTGCCGGCCGAACCAGGCCGAGGCCAGGGCGGTCGCGCCGAGGCCGGCCACGAAGAAGGCGGCGGCCCAGGCGCCCCGGCGGTCGGCGGCCGAGCCCCAGAGGCCCGAGGTGGCACCGGTCAGCACGCCGAGGGCGAGGACCACGAGGCCGAGGTTGCGCAGGAAGCTGCCGCGCCGCACCGGTTCCTCCGCGTCCGGCAGCCACGCCGTGATGCCTTCGGATGCCTCCAGCGCCCGCTCGTACTGCGCGCTCCGGGCTCGCAGGCGTACGGCGACGACCGCCCAGGCGGCCCCGACGACGAGCACGAAGAGTGCGGTCACCCCCCACGGCTGCGACGGTGCCTGGAACGCGAGCGCGAGGAGCAGCGCGGGCGCCCCGGCCCAGACGAGCTCGGGCCGGGCGAGCACCCACAGGACGTACACCGCGAAGGCCGCCGCGAGGAACGGCCATGTCCCGCCGAGCAGCACGGCCCAGCCGCCCGCGCACAGCGCGAAGGTGGTCACTCCGGCCGCGACCGACCTGCGTACGCGCAGGAACGTCCAGCGCGGCGGCAGCGCCGCCGACCAGACCCCGGCCTGCCCGGTCGTCCAGTCCCGGCAGCCGTCCGGTATCGCCGTGGCGGGCAGCCGCAGAGGCTCGTCGTACGACACATCTACTCCCTCAGTGCGTGGCTACGCCGGTGATGCCTGAACCGGTGGTGACGGGACACCCGGACGGCGAAGGCAGCCACCACCCTCTCGTACGGCCGAAATCGCCCATCTCCTCAAGATCCCGGGTATGTGGGCCGCCTCCTCGGCGCCTGACCGGGTGTGCGGACCACCTCGGCCCCCTGAGCGCGCGGCCTCGGCAGATCGGGCTCGCAGACCTACGCGCGAGGTCACCGTAGCCCCATCGGCCCCGGTCGGCCCGTGGCCCGAGCGGTCACCCCATCGCGAGCAGAATGGCCAGCAGCACCGCACCGGCCAGTGCCGGCGCCACGATCTCATAGGCCCACCGCACCGACGGCTCACCCTGCGCCCGCTTGTCCGGCCCACGCGCCGCCACCAGCTCGCGCAGCTCGTCCATGATCTGGTCGGCCTGGGCGCGCACGGGCCCGGTCGGCTCCGGTATCCGCGACGGACGGACGGCGCCGACCTCCTTGTCAGCGCGGGCCTGCTGCCGCGCCGCCTTCTTGCGGGCGCGCAGCGAGACGGGTATCGCCCACAGCTGGTACCTGGTGCCGGACTTGTCGAGCACCTCGTTCGAGTAGCCGGAGCGCAGGGTCTCGACCGTGCCCCAGGGCAGCACGATCACGCGGAAGGGGTTACGGATGCGCAGCCGCTCCTCGTTCGCGAAGACGGCCGGGCGCAGGGTGAAGGCGACGACCAGCGGGACGAAGAAGATGAGCCCGGCGAGCGCCAGCCACGGTGTCCGGCCCTCGCCCACGATCAGCGCGTCGATACCGAGCCAGCCCGCGATGGCGAGCAGCAGCACACCGCCCGCGATACTTGCGGGCGACCGGTAGATCCGGTCCTTGTACTCCGGACTCGAGGGCCTCGACGCTTCCGACGAGCCCGGGGAATCAGGAGCGCCCTGGGAATCCGGGGTACCAGGAGAACCCGAAGTGCCCGGAGTCTCCGGGGAGTCCGAAGATCCCGAGGAGTCCGGTGGCGGTGGCTGATGATCCGGGTTCGTCATGCTCCCGATTCTGCCCGACGCCTCTGACAACGCTCATCCGCGGTCACCGAGCACTCGACGAGCGCCAGACCGAGCTCGCGACGAGCGTCGGCCCGAGCTTTCGACGAGCGTCGGAAAGCCCCAGGGGTTGTACAGCCGCTACGCGCGTAGATATGCTCCCCTCGTGACCATGCCCACCACAGCACCAGCCGCACACGCACTCGGCGACGTAACCGCGTCCGACAGCACACTGCGCCGCTTCCTCCACGGGCTGCCCGGCGTCGACACGGTCGGCCTGGAGGCGCGCGCCGCCTCGCTCGGCACCCGTTCCATCAAGACCACGGCGAAGGCGTACGCCATCGACCTCGCCATCTCGATGGTCGACCTGACGACGCTGGAAGGCGCGGACACCCCCGGCAAGGTCCGGGCACTCGGCGCCAAGGCCGTCCACCCCGACCCTACGGACCGTACGACCCCCACGGCGGCAGCCGTCTGCGTCTACCCCGACATGGTGGCCACCGCCAAGGAAGCCGTCGCGGGCTCCGGCGTGAAGGTCGCCTCCGTCGCGACCGCCTTCCCCGCAGGCCGCGCCGCGCTCGGCGTGAAGCTGGCCGACGTACGCGACGCCGTCGCGGCCGGGGCGGACGAGGTCGACATGGTCATCGACCGCGGCGCCTTCCTCGCGGGGAACTACATGAAGGTGTACGACGAGATCGTCGCCGTGAAGGAGACCTGCGGGACGAGCGCCCGCCTGAAGGTCATCTTCGAGACGGGCGAGCTGTCGACGTACGACAACATCCGGCGCGCCAGTTGGCTCGGCATGTTGGCCGGTGCCGACTTCATCAAGACCTCGACGGGCAAGGTGGCGGTGAACGCGACGCCCGCGAACACCCTGCTCATGCTGGAGGCCGTGCGCGACTTCCGTGCACAGACCGGGGTACAGGTCGGGGTGAAGCCCGCGGGCGGCATCCGCACCAGCAAGGACGCGATCAAGTTCCTGGTCCTGGTGAACGAGACGGCGGGTGAGGACTGGCTGGACAACCACTGGTTCCGCTTCGGCGCCTCCTCGCTCCTGAACGATCTGCTGATGCAGCGCCAGAAGCTGGCCACCGGCCGTTACTCCGGCCCCGACTACGTGACGGTGGATTGATCATCATGGCTTCCGTATTCGAGTACGCGCCGGCCCCCGAGTCCCGGTCCGTCGTCGACATCGCGCCTTCGTACGGCCTGTTCATCGACGGTGAGTTCACCGAGGCGGCGGACGGCAAGGTCTTCAAGTCGATCTCGCCCTCCACCGAAGAGGTTCTCTCCGAGGTCGCCCAGGCGGGCGCCGAGGACGTCGACCGTGCGGTGAAGGCCGCCCGTAAGGCCTTCGAGAAGTGGTCCGCGCTGCCGGGCTCCGAGCGCGCCAAGTACCTCTTCCGTATCGCCCGCATCATCCAGGAGCGCAGCCGCGAACTGGCCGTCCTGGAGACGCTGGACAACGGAAAGCCCATCAAGGAGACACGCGACACCGACCTTCCCCTGGTCGCCGCGCACTTCTTCTACTACGCGGGCTGGGCGGACAAGCTCGACCACGCTGGGTTCGGCCGGAGGACGACAAATGGACACAGCGGAGCGAACCCGCGGCCCCTGGGCGTCGCGGGCCAGGTCATCCCCTGGAACTTCCCCCTCCTCATGCTGGCGTGGAAGATCGCCCCGGCCCTCGCGACCGGCAACACGGTCGTCCTGAAGCCCGCCGAGACGACCCCCCTCTCGGCGCTGTTCTTCGCGGACATCTGCCGCCAGGCGGGCCTGCCCAAGGGCGTCGTCAACATCCTTCCGGGATATGGCGACACGGGCGCCGCCTTGGTCGCGCACGAGGACGTGAACAAGGTCGCCTTCACCGGCTCGACAGCCGTCGGCAAGGAGATCGCGCGGACCGTCGCGGGCACGCGCAAGAAGCTCACCCTCGAACTCGGCGGCAAGGGCGCCAACATCGTCTTCGACGACGCACCCATCGACCAGGCCGTCGAGGGCATCGTCACGGGCATCTTCTTCAACCAGGGCCAGGTCTGCTGCGCGGGCTCCCGTCTCCTCGTACAGGAGTCGATCCAGGACGAGCTGCTGGACTCCCTGAAGCGCCGCCTGTCGACCCTGCGCCTGGGCGACCCGCTCGACAAGAACACCGACATCGGCGCGATCAACTCCGCCGAACAGCTGGCCCGTATCACCGCGCTCACCGAGCAGGGCGAGGCGGAAGGCGCCGAGCGCTGGTCCCCGGCCTGCGAACTGCCGTCCTCCGGCTACTGGTTCGCCCCGACGCTCTTCACGAACGTCACTCAGGCGCACACCGTCGCCCGCGACGAGATCTTCGGCCCGGTCCTGTCCGTACTGTCCTTCCGCACACCGGACGAGGCGGTCGCCAAGGCCAACAACAGCCAGTACGGCCTCTCGGCGGGCATCTGGACGGAGAAGGGCTCCCGGATCCTGGCCGTCGCGAACAAGCTCCGCGCGGGCGTCGTCTGGTCCAACACGTTCAACAAGTTCGACCCGACCTCGCCGTTCGGCGGCTACAAGGAGTCGGGCTTCGGCCGCGAGGGCGGTCGTCACGGCCTGGAGGCGTACCTCGATGTCTGACGCAAGGCTCAGTGTCTTCAAGACCTACAAGCTGTACGTGGGCGGAAAGTTCCCGCGTTCCGAGAGCGGCCGGGTGTACGAGGTGACCGACTCGAAGGGCAAGTGGCTGGCGAACGCGCCCCTCGCCTCCCGCAAGGACGCCCGTGACGCGGTGGTCGCCGCGCGCAAGGCGTTCGGCCCCTGGTCCGGCGCCACGGCGTACAACCGCGGCCAGATCCTCTACCGCGTCGCCGAGATGCTGGAGGGCCGCAAGGAGCAGTTCGTACGGGAGGTCGCGGAAGCGGAGGGCCTGTCGAAGTCCAAGGCCGCCGTCCAGGTCGACGCGGCGATCGACCGCTGGGTCTGGTACGCGGGCTGGACCGACAAGATCGCTCAGGTGGTGGGCGGCGGCAACCCGGTGGCGGGCCCGTTCTTCAACCTGTCGACGCCGGAGCCGACGGGCGTCGTGGTCGTACTCGCGCCGCAGGAGTCATCGTTCCTGGGCCTGGTCTCGGTGGTCGCCCCGGTGATCGCGACCGGCAACACGGCGATCGTGGTGACGTCCGAGAAGTCCCCCCTCCCGGCCCTCTCCCTCGGCGAGGTCCTGGCCACCTCCGACCTCCCCGGCGGCGTGGTCAACGTCCTCTCCGGCCGTACGGCGGAGATCGCGACGCCCCTCGCGGCCCACCAGGACGTCAACGCGATCGATCTGGCCGGCGCGGACGACGTACTGGCGAAGGAACTGGAGATCGCGGCGGCGGACAACCTCAAGCGGGTCCTGCGTCCACAGTCTGTGGATTACGCGGAGACGCCCGGCATCGAGCGCATGACGGCGTTCCTCGAGACGAAGACGGTCTGGCACCCGACGGGTTCTCTGGGCGCGTCCGGCTCCTCGTACTAGCCGTACTGGGCCCGCTGGGCGCGTCACGAACCGCACAAGCCGGCAGCCCTGGCCCTCCTCCGTCCAGGAGGGCCAGGGCTGCGATGTGATGCGTGCTCCAAAGGCGACCCGCAGGGTCGGCAAGGAGCCCTCGATGCCGCACACTGGTGCCTCGTGAGTTCCCATCCCCAGATACCCGCCCGGGTCGTGCTGCTGTGCGGCCCCTCCGGTTCCGGCAAGTCCCTTCTCGCGGCCCGTTCCGGTCTCCCGGTGCTGCGGCTCGACGACTTCTACAAGGAGGGCGACGACCCGACGCTGCCGCAGGTGGCGGGCAGTTCGGACATCGACTGGGACCATCCGCTGTCCTGGGACGCGGACACCGCCGTCGCGGCGATCGTCGAGCTGTGCCGTACGGGGCACACGAAGGTTCCCGTGTACGACATCTCCCTCAGCGCCCGTACCGGCGAGGAGACCGTCGGCATCGGGCGGACCCCGCTGTTCATCGCGGAAGGCATCTTCGCCGCCGAGATCGTCGGGCGCTGCCAGGAACTCGGGGTGCTGGCGGACGCGCTGTGTCTGAGCCGCGGGCCGGTGCGGACATTCCGCCGCCGCTTTCTGCGGGACCTCAAGGAGGGCCGCAAGTCCGTCCCGTTCCTGCTCCGCCGCGGCTGGCGCCTGATGCGCGCCGAACGCTCCATCGTGTCCCGCCAGACGTCCCTGGGCGCCCACGCCTGCGACAAGGACGAGGCACTGGGCAGGCTGGCGGCGGCCGCTGCGGGACGGTGTGTGAAGGCGCGTACGGCGGCGTAGTCACGTACGCCCGCTTCAATCACGTACGCACAAAAAAGCGGGACTGGATGGACCCCCCGGCCCTCCAGTCCCGCTTCTTGTTACCCCCGTGGTCCCCCGTTGACCCCGTTGATCCCCCCTGCAGTGCTCCCCCGTTACCTGTCCGCCGCCTCCCCCCAGAGTGACGAACAGCCCCCGTGCTTCCCCCCGTACTTACTTTCCCCCGTACTTTCTTTCCCCCGTTGCCCCCGGGCGGGCTTGTCAGGCGACAAGCTCCCCGAAGGACTCCTCCTCGTCACGGCCGAAGCTGAGGACCTCGTCCTCGCGCAGCCGGCGGAGCGACCGCCAGATGCTGGACTTCACCGTGCCGACACTGATGTCGAGGATCTCCGCGATCTCCGGGTCCGTGCGGCCCTCGTAGTAACGAAGGACCAGCATGGTGCGCTGGAGTTCGGGCAGCCGGGCGAGCGCCTGCCACAGGACGGCGCGCAGCTCCGTGCCGCGCATCGCGTCCGTGTCGCCGGCCGTCTCCGGCAGCTCCTCGGTCGGGTACTCGTTCAGCTTGCGGCGGCGCCACGCGCTGATGTGCAGATTGGTCATGGTGCGGCGGAGGTAGCCCCCGACCGCGGCCTTGTCGCTGATCCGGTCCCACGCCTTGTACGTCGAGAAGAGGGCGCTCTGGAGCAGGTCCTCGGCCTCGAAGCGGTCGCCGGTCAGGTGGTAGGCGGTTGCGTACAGGGAGGCGCGGCGCTCCTGGACGTAGGCGGTGAACTCCGCCTCCGACACCGAACGACGCTCCCCCGAGCCCTCCCCGTACGTGGATCCCCCGTGCGTTCCCCCGTTGCCCCCCACCAGATGTGCGTCAACCACCGTCATGTACGACCCGGTGTGCTGACGCCCGGTGCCGCGAGCGCACCCCCGCCCGCTCACGGCACCGGACTTCTCGGTGTTGCGCGTGACGTCGTGAAGACGCGTGACAACTGCGACCGCGCTAGTGCTGGTGCTGTGCAGCGTGTTCATCTCGCGCCCCCCGTCGTGGAGTTCCGGTTTCTCGGTACTGCTCTGTGGTGCTTCCTTGCCTGTGCCGAGAAGCTTGCCTACGCGACTTCATGACGGTGTCAGCCGACTGTCACAGGCGTGCAACAGGGGCGAGGCCCAGGCGCGGCACAGGTTGATCACAGAGAAGCGTCGTACGGCTACTCATCCGGTATCTCGGACGGTCACTCCTATGGGCGAGATGTGTGGGAGCGCTCCAGGAGTCGATACAGCGCCGTGTCATGGGACAGAATGACGTCCGTGCCTTCCCTGTTGCTGATCGAGGACGACGACGCCATCCGTACGGCCCTGGAGCTGTCGCTGACGCGCCAGGGGCACCGTGTGGCCACCGCTGCCACCGGAGAGGACGGTCTGAAACTGCTGCGCGAGCAGCGGCCGGACCTGATCGTGCTGGATGTGATGCTGCCCGGCATCGACGGGTTCGAGGTGTGCCGGCGCATCCGGCGCACGGACCAGTTGCCGATCATCCTGCTCACCGCCCGCAGCGACGACATCGACGTGGTGGTCGGGCTGGAGTCGGGGGCCGACGACTATGTCGTCAAACCGGTGCAGGGGCGGGTGCTGGACGCCCGTATCCGGGCCGTGCTGCGGCGTGGCGAGCGGGAGGCCAACGACTCGGCGACGTTCGGCAGCCTGGTGATCGACCGCGCGGCGATGACCGTCACCAAGAACGGCGAGGATCTCCAACTGACGCCCACCGAGCTGCGGTTGCTCCTGGAGCTCAGCCGCCGGCCCGGACAGGCGCTGTCCCGCCAGCAGTTGCTGCGACTGGTGTGGGAGCACGACTACCTCGGTGACTCGCGGCTCGTCGACGCCTGTGTGCAGCGGCTGCGCGCGAAGGTGGAGGACGTGCCGTCCTCGCCGACGCTGATCCGTACCGTGCGCGGCGTGGGATACCGGCTGGACAGTCCTCAGTGACCCCATCGCAGGACAAGCTCCGTGGCTGGGCCGCGGCGCGCAGGACGATACTGGCGGGGCTGCGCTTCACGAGCCTGCGACTACGTCTGGTCGTCGTGTTCGGGCTCGTCGCGCTCACCGCGGCGGTGTCGGCGTCGGGAATCGCGTACTGGCTCAACCGCGAGGCCGTGCTGACCCGTACGCAGGACGCGGTGCTGCGCGACTTCCAGCAGGAGATGCAGAACCGCGCGAGCGCGCTGGCGGTGCATCCGACGCAGGACGATCTGGAGGCCGCCGCACGCCAGATGGCCAACAGCCCGCAGGGGTTCAGTGTGCTGCTGATCGCCGAGGACGAGGCGGGGCAGACCGTTGTCGGCAACTCCGACCTGGACGACTTCTCCCTGGACGATGTGCCCAAGTCCCTTCAGAAGGCGGTGAACAGGGAGCAGGAGCTCACCTCGGGCAACAAGCACCCGTACCACCTGTACTGGCAGCGGATCCTCGACGGCGACCATCCGTATCTGGTGGGCGGCGCGAAGGTGATCGGGGGCGGGCCGACCGGTTACATGCTCAAGTCCCTGGAGCCGGAGGCCGAGGACCTCGACTCCCTTGCCTGGTCGCTGGGTATCGCGACCGGGCTCGCGCTGATCGGTTCGGCGCTGCTCGCGCAGGCCGCCGCGACGACCGTACTCAGGCCGGTGCACCGACTCGGCACGGCGGCCCGGCGGCTCGGCGAGGGCAAGCTGGACACCCGGCTGCGGGTGTCGGGCACGGACGAACTCGCGGATCTGTCACGGACGTTCAACCGTGCCGCGGAGGCTCTGGAGAAGCGGGTCGCGGACATGAGTGCGCGCGATGAGGCCTCCCGCCGCTTCGTGGCGGACATGTCGCACGAACTGCGGACGCCGCTGACCGCGATCACCGCCGTGACCGAGGTCCTGGAGGAGGAGCTCGACGCGGAGACCGGCAGCGTGGACCCGATGATCGAGCCCGCCGTACGCCTCGTCGTCAGCGAGACGCGGCGCCTGAACGACCTCGTGGAGAACCTCATGGAGGTCACCCGCTTCGACGCGGGCACGGCCCGGCTCGTCCTCGACGACGTCGACATAGCCGACCAGATCACCGCCTGTATCGACGCGCGCGCCTGGCTGGACGCGGTGGAGCTGGACGCGGAGCGCGGCATCACCGCGCGTCTCGACCCGCGCCGCCTCGACGTGATCCTGGCGAACCTGATCGGCAACGCCCTCAAGCACGGCGGCTCCCCGGTGCGCGTGTCCGTGCGCGAGGAGGGGGACGACGTGCTCATCGAGGTGCAGGACCACGGCCCCGGCATCCCCGAGGAGGTCCTCCCACACGTCTTCGACCGCTTCTACAAGGCGAGCGCCTCCCGCCCGCGCTCGGAGGGCAGCGGCCTGGGCCTGTCCATCGCCCTGGAGAACGCGCACATTCACGGCGGCGAGCTCACCGCCGCCAACTCCCCCGATTCAGGCGCCGTGTTCACCCTGAGGCTGCCGCAGGACGCCTCGGTCCTGATGGAAGAGGAGGACCGGCAGGAGCGGTCAGGCCGCGGAAACCGGAAGAAGAACGGCAAGTCCCGTGAGGGCGACGGCTCCGAGGGGGAGGGGCAATGACCGTACGCGGCCCATGGGACGTACGAGGCTCAAGGGGCGTACGCCGGGTGCGTACCGCCCTGCTCGCCGTGCCGTTGCTCGCCGTGGCGCTCGCCGGATGCGGGATCCGGCCGACTGAGGTGCCTACCGAGTTCGGGCCCGCGCCGTCCCGGTTGTCCTGTACGGCGAGTGGACCGGATCTCGCTACGCAGTCCTCGGGCGGGATCCTCGTCCAGGTCTTCATGCTGTGCTCCTCGCAACTGGTGCGGGTCGACCGAATCGTGCGCGTCACCGACGGCAACACGGAGATGGACCGTGTACAGGCCGCACAGGCGCTCCTCGACCAGCTCGCCGCGGAACCGACGGACGCCGAGCGGCAGGCGGGCTACACGACGGACGTCCAGGACGGCATGACGGTCGGCGAGCCGCGCCCCGAGGACCCGGACGGCGCGCTCCGGCTCAGCACCGAGCCCGGCGCGCTCACCTCGTACGCGCTGGCCCAGCTCATCTGCACCTTCAGCGCCTCGGCCGCGGCCTCCGACGGCGGCGCGGTCATCCTCGGCGGCCCCGGCACGGACCCCGTACGCCGCTACGAGTGCACGCCCGAGGTCCTCTCCCGGCCGGGTACCCAGTCCCCGCCGTCGACGGAGATCGGCCGGCCCTGAGGCCTGGGTCTGTGGCAGACGCCTCACCTGTGTGAGGCAAGCCCTTGCGACACACGGAACCGATCCTGCCGAAGGCCGCGTCTTGGGGGGCGTGCGTCAAGGCTCAAACGGCGGCAGCGCCGCGTTCCGCATCCGTGCGGCGGGAGGTGTTCTTCTCGTCGCACATCTCGCGCTCGTCGCCTGGCTCACGCTGCGTCCCCTGGACGTGCCGTGGGTGAGCGCCGCGAACCTGCGTCCGTTCGCGAGCATCAGAGCCGATCTGGCCCTGGGCCCGGAGGCGGCGGCCCGCAACATCGGCAAGGGGCTGTTGCTGCTCGCCCCGCTCGGCGTACTGCTGCCCATGGCCGGCGGCAGGCTGTCCGCCTCCCCACTGCTGTCCCTGCTCCGTACGGTCGCCGCCGGCGCCCTGCTCTCCATGGGCATCGAGCTGCTGCAGACCGGGATCCCCGGCCAGGTCGTGGACGTCGACTCGCTGCTGCTCAACACCGTGGGAGTGGCCCTGGCCCATATGGCGTTCGTCCCCGCCGTGCGCGCCGTACTGCGCCGCCGGACGGAGACGCGGCGCCGGGCCGCCCTCCACCGGGAGGATGCGGCTCAGGGTCGGACCCCGACGATTCCCAGGGTCGGCATCGCCCCGTAGAGCGACGCTTTGCCCCTTTCGTGGTCGTAGCGTGGAAGGCAGATGAGGCAGCCAGAAGGGAGGCCTCGTACGCTCACGAAGGAGCCGTAGATGAACCGCCTTGCCCGCCCCACGAACGACCGGATGATCGGCGGAGTGTGCGCTGCGCTGGCACGGCGCTTCGGTACCTCCGCGACCACGATGCGTGTGATCTTCCTGGTGTCCTGTCTGCTGCCGGGTCCGCAGTTCCTGCTCTACATAGCGCTGTGGATCCTGTTCCCCTCGGAGGGCAAGGCGGCTCGTACGGCCTGGTGATCCACGCACCCCACACCCACATACGCCGATGGGGCGCCTCCCGGATTCGGGGAGGCGCCCCATCGGCGCGTACAGGTGCGGACTCAGACCGCGGGAAGCCCGGGGCCCTGGACGGGCAGCTGCCCGGCGGGCACGCCGCCGATCAGGTCGGCAGCGGGCACGCCGCCGGCCAGGCCCGCGACCGGCGCGGTCAGGTCCGCGGTCGACGCGGCCGGGGCCGCGGGAAGCGCCTCCGCGCCACCGGCGGGCAGCGTCGTGGCGACGTCGCCCCCCGGCACCGCCGAGGTGACGGTGTCCACGGTCCTGGCGGGGTCGGGCACGGCCGGGGCCGCGTTGGCGGCGCCCGCGCCGGCGGCGGCGAAGGCGGCACCGAGAGCGGCGACACCGAGGGTCTTGACAGCAGACTGCTTCATTTTCGACTTCGTCCTTGCGCTGTGACGGATCTCGAGCGGTTCGAAACCGTAGTCACGTGGGAGAACGCCCCGCAAACATCGAAAAGCGGCCGGGGCGACAGTCGCCCGGCCGCTTTTCCTACGACCCGATCAGCGCCCCTCGACCACAGAACCGCTGGTCGAGGCGGTCTGCTGGAACAGCCACTGGGACTTCAGCTCCGCATAGCCGGGCTTGATCACGTCATTGATCATCGCCAGCCGTTCATCGAAAGGAATGAATGCTGATTTCATCGCATTGACTGTGAACCACTGCATGTCATCGAGCGAATAACCGAAGGCCTCGACAAGATGCTCGAATTCCCGGCTCATGCTGGTGCCCGACATCAACCTGTTGTCCGTATTCACGGTCGCCCGGAAATGCAGCCGTCGCAGCAGCCCGATGGGGTGCTCGGCGTACGAGTCGGCGGCGCCCGTCTGGAGGTTGGAGCTGGGGCACAGCTCCAACGGGATGCGCTTGTCGCGGACGTACGAGGCGAGGCGGCCGAGCTTCACGGAGCCGTCGTCGGCGACGTGGATGTCGTCGATGATGCGTACACCGTGGCCGAGCCGGTCGGCGCCGCACCACTGGAGGGCCTGCCAGATGGAGGGCAGCCCGAAGGCTTCGCCTGCGTGGATCGTGAAGTGGTTGTTCTCCCGCTTCAGATACTCGAAGGCGTCCAGGTGGCGGGTGGGCGGGTAGCCGGCCTCGGCGCCCGCGATGTCGAAGCCGACGACGCCCACGTCGCGGTAGCGGTTGGCGAGTTCGGCGATCTCCAGGGCGCGGGCCGCGTGCCGCATGGCGGTCAGCAGGGCACCTACGCGGATCCGGTGGCCGCTCTCGCGGGCGCGCCGCTCACCTTCCCGGAAGCCCTCGTTGACGGCTTCGACGACCTCTTCGAGGGTGAGCCCCTTCTCCAGGTGCTGCTCGGGCGCGTACCGCACCTCGGCGTAGACGACGCCGTCCTCGGCGAGGTCCTGGGCGCACTCGGCGGCCACCCGCACCAGCGCTTCGCGGGTCTGCATGACGGCGCAGGTGTGCGCGAAGGTCTCCAGATACCGCTCCAGGGAACCGGAGTCGGCGGCCTCGCGGAACCAGATGCCGAGCTTCTCGGGGTCGGTCTCGGGGAGGTTCTTGTAGCCGGTCTCGCGCGCGAGGTCGACGATCGTGCCGGGGCGCAGGCCCCCGTCGAGGTGGTCGTGCAGCAGGACCTTGGGGGCCCGGCGGATCTGGTCCGCACCGGGAGTGTGCTGGTGCTGGGTCGTCATTTCCGAATACTAACGCCTACGCGCGTAGAGTCCTCCTTTGGGAAATTCGTCGATACCCAACGGTGACCCTGCGGACGACTGACGTACACCCTTGCTTCTGACAATGTTCTGTCATGGCACAGCAAGCGACGCCGGTTCGCAGGGCCCGGCTGGGGCGGGCGCTCGGCACGGAACCGATGGCGGTGAGCGGCGTGGTGCTGCTGCTGCCCGGCGGCGAGGAGACCTCCGCCCGCAGGCCGTCACCGATGCTGGCGACCGCCTCCGTACGCTCGCTGGGGCGCCGCCTCGCGCGCGCGGGGCATACGGACGGGCTGATCGCGCACGTCGTGCACTACAGGTTTCGCGGCTGGAACGGCAGCGAGGCGCATCTCGCCCACGACGCCGTCTGGGCCGCCGATGAGGTCGTACGCCGCTACGGAGACGTGCCCGTGTGTCTCGCCGGTCTTGACATGGGCGGTCGGGCCGCCCTGCACGCGGCCGGGCACACCGCCGTCAACTCCGTGCTGTCGATGTCCCCTTGGCTGCCGGAGGACGATATGGCGGCCGCCGAGGAACCCGTCAAGCAGCTCGGCGGGCGGCAGGTGCTGATCGTGCACGGGACGATGGATGCGCGCAGTGATCCGGAGCTGTCCTTTCGGCTCGCGGCGCGGGCGAAGAAGGCGAACCGGGACATCTGCCGGTTCGAGGTGCACTCCGACGGTCATGGGCTGTCCCAGCATCGGGAGGAAGTTCTCGCGCTCGCCGAGGACTTTGTGATGGGGGCGTTGTTCGAGCGGGGGTTTTCCCGGCCTGTGGAGGACGCGTTCGCGGCTCCGCCTCCGCTTGGCTTGCGGATGCCGTTGGCTTCTGGGTTCGGGAAGTCGTTGCGGCGGTGAGCACCGGGGAGGGTGCGAACACGCCAGTGTCAGTCCGGGAGCAAGTTGCCCCTTCTCGACAGCAGGAACTTCTTGAAGGCTGCCACCGGTGGGGTGTCCGGGTGGCCGTCCAGCCAGGCGACGCCGATCTCGCGGGCCGCTCGTGGGGCGGTGACCGTCAGTTCGACAACTCCTGGGCGCGGTACGGCCGGTGGTGGCAGGAGAGCCACTCCCAGCCCCGCCGCCACCAGGCCCCGTAGTGTTTCGGCCTCCTCGCCCTCGAAGGCGACACGGGGGCGGAAGCCGGCCTCCTTGCAGAGGTCGTCGGTGATGCGGCGCAGGCCGTAGCCGGGTTCGAGGGTGACGAAGGTTTCGTCGGCGGCCTCGGCCAGACGGACGCGCTTGCGGCCGGCGAGGCGGTGGTCGGCGGGGACCACGAGGCGCAGCTTCTGCTCGTCGAGGCGGCGGGCCACGAGGTCGGGGGCGTCCGGCATCGGTGAGGTGAGGCAGAGATCCAGCTCGCCCGAACGCAGCCGCTCGATCATCGCCTCGCCGTAGTTCTGTACGAGGCTGAAGCGGACCCGTGGATGATCGGCCCGGAAGGCACGGATGAGACCGGGCACCGTCTCGGAGCCCATGGTGTGCAGAAAGCCGAAGGCGACTTTGCCGGAGGTGGCGTCGGCGTCGGCCCGTACCGCGTCGGCCGCCCGCTCGATCTCGGCAAGCGCCCGCTCCACGGAGCCCAGGAACGTACGCCCGGCGGAGGTGAGCGAGACCGTACGGCCCCGGCGGGCGAACAGGTCGACGCCCAGGTCCTGTTCGAGGCGGACCATGGCGCGGGACAGGGTCGACTGCGGGACCTGCATCTCCTGCGCGGCGCGGGTGACGTGCTCGGTGCGGGCGACTCCCGCGAAGTACGCCAGGCGTGGGGCGAGCAGCGCGACGATGTCTTCTGTGTCACTGGATGGTGACAGGTGAGGCTCTGAACTCTGCTGATGCTTCATAGGAACGATTATGACGATTCCATGCATTGGACGGATGAGAGGCCGTTCTTTAGGTTCGAAGCATGCCTTCCGTCAGTACCCAGGCGTCCACCACCATGGGCGCCGCCTCGACCGTTTCCGTACCTTCCGCCGCTTCCACCACCGACTCCCGCATGACTCCGGGCGGGCCCGGCTACCGCCGGATGAGCCTCGCCCTGTTCCTCGCGGGTGTCGCGACCTTCGCGCTGCTCTACTCCACGCAGGCCCTTCTTCCGTTGATCTCCAGTGACTTCGGGGTGACGGCGAGCGCGGCGAGCTGGACGGTGTCGGCGGCGACCGGTGCGCTGGCGCTGTTCGTCCTGCCGATGAGCGCGCTGTCGGAGCGGTTCGGTCGGCGTACGGTCATGACGGCCTCCCTGGGCATCGCCGTGACCGTCGGGCTGCTGGTTCCCTTCGCCCCGTCGGTCGGCACGCTGATCGCGCTGCGGGCGGTGCAGGGTGCGGCGCTGGCCGGGCTGCCGGCCTCGGCGACGGCGTATCTGGCGGAGGAAGTACGGCCGAAGGCACTGATCACCGCGATCGGTCTGTTTGTCGCGGGCAACAGCGTCGGCGGTATGAGCGGCCGGGTCATCACCGGCTGGGTCGCGCAGGAGTGGGGCTGGCGGGTCGCCGTCGGCACGATCGGGATCGTCGCGGTGGCGTGCGCGGTCGCGTTCCGGCTGCTGCTCCCGGCGCCGAAGCACTTCAAGGCGGGGTCGCTGCGGCCGCGGGTGCTGGCCCGCACGGTTCGCGCCCACCTCTCGAATCCGCTGCTGCGGCGGCTGTACGCGATCGGCGCGCTGTTCATGACGGTCTTCGGCGCCGTCTACACGGTGATCGGTTACCGGCTGACCGACGCCCCGTTCTCCCTTCCCCAGGGGATCATCGGCTCGATCTTCCTGGTCTACCTGGTCGGTACGGTCTCGGCGTCGACGGCGGGCAAGCTGGTGGGCCGGCTTGGGCGCCGCGGCTCCCTCTACCTGGCGGGCGGCACGACGACAGCGGGCCTGCTCCTGTCGCTGGCGGACTCGCTGGTGCTGGTGCTGCTCGGCCTGGTCCTGATCACGGCGGGCTTCTTCGCGGGCCACGCGGTGGCCTCGTCGTCCGTGAGCCACACGGCCAAGGAGGGCCGCGCCCAGGCTTCCGCCCTGTACCAGTCCGCGTACTACGTGGGGTCCAGTGCGGGCAGCACGCTCGGTGCGGTCGCGTTCCACGCGGGGGGCTGGGGCGGGACGGTTGCGCTTGGGCTGCTGGCGGTGATCGGGGTCGTGGGGATCACGGTGCTGGGGTCGCGTGCGGCTCGGGTTCAGGCGCGGCGGGGTCTTGTGGCGGCGCACTGACGCCGGTCACTGACGCGGGCCCTTGAGCGCCGGGGGCCGGCGCCACGGTTCTTCGCCCCCGCCGCCCCTACCCGTCCCATCCCGGGGCCGGCCCCGGACCCCGCTGAGGGCTGCGCCCCCAGACCCCCTTCGGGGCTCCGCCCCGGACCCCCCAGGCGGAACTTCGCAGCTGGCCCCAGGCACAACCAGCCCGTCCGGCGTTTGAGGACGAGGCCGTTCAGGCCGATACGGGGGTCTGGGGGCGCAGCCCCCAGCGGGGTCCAGGGGCGGAGCCCCTGACCTGGGCCTTCGTGTGGTTCGGGGGCCATTGTCAGTGGCCTGCGGTAGCTTCCGAAGTGGTGGCGCGCAAAGGTGCGTGCGAGGGACTGAGCCACAGGGGTGGGTTGGCTATGAGCGACGGAACGGTGACGACGGCGGATCTCGATGTCCGGCTTGAGAAGCACCGGGTCGAGCTGACGGGGTACTGCTACCGCATGCTCGGCTCGTCCTTCGAGGCGGAGGACGCCGTGCAGGACACACTGGTGCGCGCCTGGCGCAGCTACGACAAGTTCGAGGGCCGTTCCTCGATGCGTTCGTGGCTGTACCGGATCGCGACGAACGTATGCCTGGACATGCTGACGGCGGGCAACAAACGGGCCCGCCCCATGGACCTGACGGACTCGACACCACTGGCGCAGGCGGCACTGACCCCGCGCCCGGACAACACCTGGCTGGAACCCATGCCGGACAACCGCGTACTGCCCACACCCAGCGACCCGGCCGAGGCGGCGGTGGCCAAGGAGTCGGTGCGCCTCGCCTTCATGGCCGCCCTGCAGCAACTGCCGCCCAAGCAGCGGGCCGTGCTGATCCTGCGCGAGGTCCTGGCCTGGAAGGCGAGCGAGGTCGCCGAGCTGCTCGACACCACGGTCGCCTCGGTCAACAGCGCGCTCCAGCGGGCCCGCGCGACCCTCGCTGAGCGCGACGGCACGGCCGAGGAGGGCGCCGTCTCCGACCCGCTGGACGAGGAGCAGCAGAAGCTCCTGGAGCGCTATGTGGCGGCGTTCGAGGGGTACGACATGACGGCATTGACGGCGCTGCTGCACGAGGACGCGGTGATGACGATGCCTCCGTTCGACCTGTGGCTGAGCGGCCACGAGGACATCACGGGCTTCATGACGACGCTGGGCGCCCCCTGTGCGAACTCACGCCTGGTGCCGGTCGAGGTCAATGGCCTGCCGGGCTTCGCGCAGTACAAGCCGGATCCGGACGAGGGCGGCTACATGCCGTGGGCGGTGCAGGTCCTGGAGATATCAGGGGGCCGGATCACGGGGTTCCACTGCTTCCTCGACACGAAGCGGTGGTTCCCGCTCTTCGGGCTGCCCCTCCACCTCGAAGCGGAGGCCGACGAGACCGAGTAGCGCGTGCAGGGCCGGATCGGGGTCGCGCAGGCGTATCCGGCCTCCGGCCCGGCGGGCGGCGAGCTGGAGTCTGGCCAGTACGTCGACGGTGGTCAGTCCGGGCGGACCGAGGCCCGCGACATCGCAGACCACGACATCGGCGCCGGTGGCCTCCAGTCTCACGCGCACGTCCTCGCACAGTCGGGGCACGTCATCACGGGTGAGGGAGCCGGGCAGCACGAGTACGGCGGGTGTCATGGAGTTCACGAACGGTAGACCGGGCGGCGGCGCGGAACTCATCGCCGAGCCGGCGTGAGGTCGCGTCTCCAAGGTCACATCGACCTTGGGAGGTCGTACCCCCGGTCCGGGTCAGGCAATACGTTCCAGGACCACCGGCGCAGCCGTGAAGTCCGTGCCCGGCGCCGCGACGTCGTACGAACCCTCGACCGCCTCCAGCGCGTACGCGAAGCGCTCCGGAGTGTCCGTGTGGAGGGTCAGCAATGGCTGGCCTTCCGTCACCGTGTCGCCCGGCTTGGCGTGCATCTCCACGCCTGCGGCGGCCTGGACCGGGTCCTCCTTGCGGGCGCGGCCGGCGCCGAGGCGCCAGGCGGCGATGCCGATGGCGTAGGCGTCCAGGCGGGTCAGGACGCCCGACGAGGGAGCCTTGATCACGTGTTGCTCACGCGACGTGGGCAGCGGAGCGTTCGGGTCGCCGCCCTGGGCCGTGATCATGCGGCGCCATACGTCCATCGCCGAGCCGTCCGCCAGTGCCTTGGCCGGGTCCGCGTCCTTCACACCCGCCGCGTCGAGCATCTCGCGGGCCAGGGCGAGGGTCAGTTCCACCACGTCCGACGGGCCGCCGCCCGCCAGGACCTCCACCGACTCGCGGACCTCCAGGGCGTTGCCCGCCGTCAGGCCCAGCGGGGTCGACATGTCCGTCAGCAGGGCGACCGTCCTCACGCCGTGGTCCGTGCCCAACCCGACCATGGTGGAGGCCAGTTCACGCGCGTCCTCGATCGTCTTCATGAAGGCGCCCGTGCCCACCTTCACGTCCAGGACCAGCGATCCCGTACCCTCCGCGATCTTCTTCGACATGATCGAGGAAGCGATCAGGGGGATCGACTCGACCGTCCCCGTCACGTCCCGCAGCGCGTACAGCTTCTTGTCCGCCGGGGCCAGACCGTCGCCCGCCGCGCAGATGACCGCGCCGACGCCGTCCAGGACGTTCAGCATCTCCTCGTTCGAGAGCAGCGCCCGCCAGCCCGGGATCGACTCCAGCTTGTCGAGGGTGCCGCCGGTGTGGCCGAGGCCACGGCCCGACAGCTGGGGTACGGCGGCCCCGCAGGCTGCCACCAACGGCGCCAGCGGAAGCGTGATCTTGTCGCCCACCCCGCCCGTGGAGTGTTTGTCGGCCGTCGGCCGGGACAGCGCCGAGAAGTCCATGCGCTCGCCGGAGGCGATCATCGCCGCCGTCCAGCGGGCGATCTCACCGCGGTTCATGCCGTTGAGCAGGATGGCCATCGCCAGGGCGGACATCTGCTCGTCGGCGACCTCACCGCGTGTGTACGCGTCGATGACCCAGTCGATCTGCTCGTCGCTGAGTTCACCGCGGTCCCGCTTGGTGCGGATGACGGAGATGGCGTCCATGGCCATGGTTTTCCTTCCAGAGTTCACTCGGTGAGATGACCCGGTCACTTGGTGAGATGGCCCGGCCCGAAAGCCTGCGGCAGCATCTCCGACAACGGCACGATCCCCGCCGGGGTCTCCAGGAGCAGATCGGGGCCCCCGAACTCGTACAGCAGCTGGCGGCAGCGCCCGCACGGGACCAGGATCTCGCCGCGGCCGTCCACGCATGTGAAGTGCGTCAGCCGGCCGCCGCCGGTGAGCTGGAGCTGGGAGACCAGCCCGCACTCGGCGCACAGCCCGATCCCGTACGACGCATTCTCGACATTGCAGCCCGAGACCGTGCGGCCGTCCTCGACGAGGGCCGCCGCGCCGACCGGGAAGCCCGAATACGGGGCGTACGCACGGGACATGGCCGTACGCGCCGTTTCCCGGAGGGCCTCCCAGTCGACGGGGGGTGTCACTTGCCCTGGCCCTTGCGATACGGCATGCCGTTCGCCCTCGGCATCCGCAGGCGCTGCGCGGAGAGTGCGAGAACGAGCAGCGTGATGACGTACGGCGTGGCGGAGACGACCTGGTTCGGGACCTGATCGGTGACGGCGTACCAGGTGAACATCAGCGCGCCGACGGCCAGGGTGAGCACGGCGGCCACGTACTTCTTCTTGACCACCAGCCAGATCGCGCCGATGACCAGCAGGATGGCGGCGAGCAGCAGCAGGGCGTGGACGTTCTCGGCGCCGCCGCGCAGGTTGAGGCTGTCGGTGTAGCCGAACAGGCCGGCACCGATGGCGAGTCCGCCCGGCATCCAGTTGCCGAAGATCATCGCGGCGAGGCCGATATAGCCGCGGCCGCTGACCTGGCCCTCCAGGTAGAAGGGGTTGGCCACGATGGAGAGGAAGACGCCGCCGAGGCCGGCCAGTCCGCCGGAGATGATCACGGCCAGGTACTTGTACTTGTAGACGTTCACGCCGAGCGACTCGGCGGCGACGGGGTTCTCACCGCAGGAGCGCAGGCGCAGACCGAAGGGCGTACGCCACAGGATCCACCAGGTGGCGGGGATCAGAGCGATGGCGATCAGGGTCAGCCAGGAGACGTTGGTGACCAGTCCGCCGAGCAGGCCCGCGATGTCGGAGACCAGGAACCAGCCCTCGCGGTTGAGGTCGATGAGCACGTCGGAGAGGCCTGGCACCGTGAAGTCACCGAGGGATTCCACCGGCGGGGACTGCTTGGCCGAGCCGCCCTGGGTGCCCTCGAAGGCGAGGGGGGCGAGGTAGCGGGTGGCGCCGAGGGCGAGGATGTTGATGGCCACGCCGGAGACGATGTGGTTGACGTTGAAGGTGATGGTGACGATCGCGTGCAGCAGTCCGCCGACGCAGCCGCCGATGATGCCGACGAGGATGCCGGTCCACGGACCCCACTGGTAGCCGGCCCAGGCGCCGAACCAGGTGCCGAGGATCATCATGCCCTCGAGGCCGATGTTGACGACGCCCGCGCGCTCCGCCCACAGACCGCCGAGACCGGCGAGGCCGATCGGGACGGCCAGTTCGAGGGCGGTGGACATCTGGCTGACGTTGGTGATGCCGTCGGCGCCGGTGATGATGCGGACGATCGAGGTCAGCGCCAGGGCGCCCGCGATGATCAGCAGGAGGACGGGGAGCGTCAGGCGACGGCCGACGGGTGCCGCGGGCTGCAGCTTGGGCTGGTTGAGGTCGGTTGCGGTGGTCACCGGCCCGCCACCTCCTTCTCGATCGAGTTGTCAGAGGGGGCGCCGAGGACGTGGCCCGCGGCGAGTTCCGCGCCGACGCGGCGCTGCTGGCGGCGCAGACCCCATTCGCGTACGGCCTCGTAGGAGACGACGACCGAGAGCACGATCAGGCCCTGCATGATGACCGCGATCTCCTTGTCGTAGTCGTGGAAGTCCAGCTCGGGCGAGGCCTTGTCGAGCCAGGCCCACAGCAGGGCCGCGAAGGCGATGCCGGTCGGGTTGTTACGGCCGAGCAGGGCGATGCCGATGCCCAGGAAGCCGATGCCGGTGGGGAAGTTGAGGCTGTACGTGTGCGTGTCGCCGAGCAGGATCGGCAGGCCCGCCATTCCCGCGAGACCGCCGGAGAGCAGCATGGCGGTGAGCACCATGCGCTTGGGGTCGACTCCGCTGGCCGCGGCGGCGGTCTCCGAGGCGCCGGAGGAGCGCAGGTCGAAGCCGAAGCGGGTGCGGTTGAGAACGACCCAGTAGCCGATGCCGAGCAGCACCGCGATGACGACGAAACCGTAGATCTCGCCGGAGGCGCCCATGTCGATGCCGGGCATCCAGCCGGACTCGTGCATCTCGCCGGTCGTGTTGTTGTTGCCGACCTTGACGCCGAAGACGTTGGGCAGCCACAGGTAGCCGATGACGGAGGTCGCGATCGCGTTGAGCATGATCGTCGCGACGACCTCGCTGACGCCTCGGGTGACCTTGAGGACGCCTGCGATGCCCGACCAGAACATGCCGGTGAAGACCGCGGTGAGGATCAGCAGCGGGATCTGCAGGGCCGCCGGCAGCGCGACATGGGCGCCGACGATCGCGGCCATCATGGCGGCGAGCTGGTACTGCCCGTCCACGCCGATGTTGAACAGGTTCATCCGGAAGCCGATGGCCACCGCGAGCGCCGCGATGTAGTACATCGAGGCCTGGTTGATGATCAGGACCTGGATGTCGGAGAACGTGGCCTGCTCGAACATCAGCGTGTACGGCTCGACCGGGTTCTTGCCGGAGGCGACCAGCACGATCGAGGTCAGGGTCATGGCCACGACGAGCGCGATGACCGGCCCGGCCACGGCGAGGAGCACACGCTCCCTGTCGAACTTCTTCATCAGCGGGCCTCGTCTTCCGGGGCTTCTGCCTGCTCTTCGAGCTGCTCTACGAGCTCTTCGTTCTCGAGGTGTCCGGAGGCGGCGCCGGTCATGGCCGAGCCGAGTTCCTCCGGGGTGACGGTGGCCGGGTCGGCGTCCGCGACCAGCCTGCCGTTGTAGATCACCCGGAGGGTGTCGGAGAGACCGATCAGCTCGTCCAGGTCGGCGGAGATCAGCAGCACGGCCAGGCCCTCGCGGCGTGCCTCGCGTATCTGGTCCCAGATCGCGGCCTGCGCGCCGACGTCCACACCGCGGGTGGGGTGGGCGGCGAGCAGGAAGCGCGGCTTGTGGCTCATCTCGCGGCCGACGATCAGCTTCTGCTGGTTGCCGCCGGAGAGGGAGGCGGCCGTGACGTCGATGCCGGGAGTGCGGACGTCGTACGCCTCGACGATGCGCCGTGTGTCCTCCTGTGCGGCCTTCGGGTCGAGCCAGATGCCCTTCGCGTTGGGCCGCTCGGTGACGTGACCGAGGATGCGGTTCTCCCAGAGCGGGGCTTCCAGGAGCAGCCCGTGGCGGTGGCGGTCCTCGGGGATGTAACCGACGCCCTGCTCACGGCGCTTACGGGTGGGCCAGGCGGTGATCTCCTCCTCGGCCAGCTTGATGGTGCCGGAGTCGGCGTGCTTGAGGCCGATGAGCGCGTCGACCAGCTCGGTCTGGCCGTTGCCCTCCACTCCGGCCAGGCCCAGGACCTCGCCCGCGTGGATGGTGAAGCTGATGTCGTCGAGCAGGGCCTTGCCGCCTGCCATCTCCAGGCGCAGGTCCTTGACGGTCAGTACGGGGCGGTCGGTGACCGTGGACTCCGCCGTCTCCGGTGTCGGCAGCTCGCTGCCCACCATCATCTCGGCGAGCTGGCGCGAGGTCGTCTCCGCGGGCACGGCCGTACCGACCGTCGTCCCGCGCCGGATGACCGTGATCTCGTCGGCGACCGAGAGCACCTCGCCCAGCTTGTGGGAGATGAAGATGACCGACAGGCCCTCGGCCCTCAGCTCGCGCAGGTTGGCGAAGAGTGCGTCCACCTCCTGCGGTACGAGGACGGCGGTGGGCTCGTCCAGGATCAGTGTGCGGGCGCCACGGTAGAGGACCTTGAGGATCTCCACACGCTGGCGGGCGGCCACACCGAGTTCCTCGACCAGGAGGTCGGGGCGCACCTCGAGGCCGTACCGCTCGGAGATCTCCTGGATCTTGCGGCGGGCCTTGCCGCCGATGCCGTACAGCTTCTCGCTGCCCAGCACGACGTTCTCGAGGACGGTCAGGTTGTCCGCGAGCATGAAGTGCTGGTGCACCATGCCGATGCCGCGGGCGATGGCGTCGGCGGGCGACGAGAAGGTGACCTGTTGGCCGTCGACCGCGATGGTGCCCTCGTCCGGCTTCTGCATGCCGTAGAGGATCTTCATCAGGGTCGACTTGCCGGCACCGTTCTCGCCGACGAGGGCGTGGACGGTGCCCTTGTGGACGCTGAGGTGAATGTCGTGGTTGGCCACGACCCCGGGGAATCGCTTGGTGATCCCGGCGAGCTCGACTGCGGTCACCTGACCGCCCGCCGCCTCGGCCGGAGGGCTGCTGGACGCGTTGATGGCGCACTCTCCTGGGGAAGGGGGTCGTCTACGCGCGCCCCTACGGCATCGGAAGAGGGGCGACATACCGCCGGGAACGGGGTACGGGGAGCCAGACTCCCGGTACCCCATTGAGCGGATGTAACCCCACGGTTACCGGCGACCCCTCGGGTTCGCCGCACTGCTCGTGGTCCTGCCGGATCAGCTGGTCTTGACCTTGATCTCGCCGCTGATGATCTTCTCCTTGGCCGTCGTGATGGCTTCCTGGAGCTCGGTGTTGTTCTTGAACTCCGGGTTGGAGTCCGCGAGACCGACCTGACCTGCCTTGAGATCGCCCCTGACGATACCGGTCTCGGGTTTGCCGTCCTCGACCGACTTCGCAAGGTTGTACACCGCCTTGGCGACGTCCTTCGTCGCCGAGGTCAGGATGTGGTTCTTGTACTTGGCGAGGGCTTCCTGCTTGTACTGGTCGGAGTCGACGCCGATCGCCCACACCTTGTTGGCGGCGGCGGCCTCGATCACACCCTGGCCCGAAAGACCCGCCGCCTGGTAGACGACGTCGGCCTTCTTCTCGATCTGGCTCTCGGCGGCCGTCTTGCCCTTGTCGGGGCTGGAGAAGCCACCCTCCTCGGCGGTCTGCGTCAGGTACTGCGAGAGCACCTTGACCTTGGGGTTGGTGTCCGCGACGCCCTGCTTGTAGCCCGCCTCGAACTTGTGGATCAGCGGGATGTCCACACCGCCCACGAAGCCGACCGTGTTGGTCTTGGTCGCCTTGGCGGCGGCCCAGACGCTGGGTCTTGTCCGCGTCCGTCTCGCCCTCGGTGGGCTCGACGTCCGTGGTCTCGTAGCCGAACTCCTTCTCCGCCTGCTCCAGGCCCGCGTACGCCGCGTCGTTGAAGGACTGGTCTCCCTTGCCACCGACGTCGTACGCGATGGCGAGACCCTGGTTGCCGTCCGCCTCCGAGGAGGCGGAGGTCGAGGTGCCGCCGCAGGCGGTCAGGGCGAGGGCGAGAGAGGTGGTCGCGGCGCCTGCGAGAGCGAGGCGGGAAACCCGGCGCATGAGTTGTTGCTCCTGTCGTACAAAGCGGCCTTGGTGAAGTCCGGTGCGGTACCGCGCCCCGTAAGGGGCGCGGGGCTGTATCTATATGCGGCTCCGCCGCGTGGGCGCGACCAGCCCCCGCCGGCCCGCAGGTACATCACGGTTCTTCCAGCGGAGCGCCAAGCGCCTTGCGATACGGGCCTGGCGCTGGCTTCGCCGCAGAGTAACGCGCGTAGACCCGCAGAGAAAACCCCTCCGGTTCACCTTGTTATCCGGCCGTGAACAACACCGCGAGCCCCGACGAAAGACGAGCAGGCGGGCGCCATGGACGCCCGCCTGCCTCCCCCAGCCGTGCCGAGCAATCGTTACTCGGTCTTGACCTTGATGGAGCCGTCGATGATGCCCGCCTTGGCCTTGTCCACCGCGTCCTTGAGGCCCGCGATCTTCGCGTACTCCGGGTTGGTCTCGGCAAGGCCGACGCCGTCCACCTTCAGATCGAAGGTCTGCACGCCCGTCAGCGGCTTGCCGTCCTCGACGGACTTGGCGAGCGCGTACACCGCACCGCCGACATCCTTGAGTGCGGAGGTCAGGATGTAGTCCTTGAACTTGGCGAGGGCTTCCTGCTCGTACTGGTCGGAGTCGACGCCGATCGCCCACTTCTTCTGGGTGGCAGCGGCCTCGATCACGCCCTGGCCGGAGAGACCGGCCGCCTGGTAGACGACGTCCGCGTTGTTCTCCAGCTGGGACTCGGCGGCAGCCTTGCCCTTGTCGGGGCTGGCGAAGCCGCCCTCTTCCGCGGTCTGCGTCAGGTACTGAGAGAGCACCTTGACCTTGGGGTTGGTGTCCGTGACGCCCTGCTTGTAGCCCGCCTCGAACTTGTGGATCAGCGGGATGTCCACACCGCCCACGAAGCCGACCGTGTTGGTCTTGGTCGCCTTGGCGGCGGCCGAGGTCAGGCGCTGCACCTTGTCGGCGTCGGTCTCACCATCAGTGGGCTCGATGTCGGCCGTGTCGTACTTGAACTCCTTCTTGGCCTTGTCCAGGCCCGAGAAGGCGGCGTCGTTGAAGGACTGGTCGCCCTTGCCGCCGATGTCGTAGGCGATGGCGAGACCCTTCTTGCTCTCGCCCTCGCCCTCGCTTCCGCTTCCAGCTTCGCTGCTGGTGCCGCCACAGGCCGTGGCAGCGAGCGCGAGCGACGCGACCCCCACCGCGACCCGGGTCAGTTTGGATATCCGACGCATCTCGAAGTTCCCCATTCTCCAAAGCCCCGCAGTGGGTGCTCAGTTCGGCGCACAGTAACGCGCGTAGACCCTCCGGGGAATGGGGACCGCTTGGCCGTTATCCATTCGTGCCAATGGCCGGTTAAGTCCTTGTGAACCACGGTCCCGAAAGGCGTGAACGGCACATAACACCTCGCGCGGACCTCACACTCCGTATGCCCTGGGCGGCCTCTACGTGACGGTGCGCGTGCCGTGGGGACGCGCGCACCGGGCTGCTCCTGGGGTGGCCGGGACGCAACCGGAGTGACGCCGTCCCGGCCCACCCCGATCGCTTACTGGGTCGCGTCGAGGAGGGCGGTCGCCGTGAAGAGCTCGACGCCGACGGTGATGGCGTGCTCGTCCGCGTCGAAGTCACCCTGATGCAGATCCCGTACGCCGCGCTCGCCGGGCGTACGCACACCGAGGCGGGCCATCGCGCCGGGCACCTGCTCCAGATACCAGGAGAAGTCCTCGCCGCCCAGGCTCTGCTCGGTGTCCTCGATGGACTGGGCGCCGAAGCGGGCGGCCATCGCCTCGCGGAGCAGTTCGGTCGTCATCGGGTCGTTGACGACGGGCGGGACGCCGCGGATGTAGTTGATCTCCGACTTGGCCTTGTAGAGGTTCGCGATCTCGTCGATCGCGGCGTGCACGAGGTCGGGGGCGGCCCGCCAGGAGTCGAGGTCCAGGCAGCGCACGGTTCCGGACAGCTCGGCGTGCTGCGGGATGACGTTGCAGGCGTGCCCCGACTCGATACGGCCCCAGGTGACGGCGAGCCCGCTGCGGGCGTCGACGCGGCGCGCGACCAGGGCGGGCACGTCCGTGACGACGCGGGCGGCGGCGGTCACGAGGTCGGTGGTGAGGTGCGGGCGCGCGGTATGTCCGCCGGCGCCGTCCAGCGCGACCTCGAGCCGGTCGCACGCCGAGGTGATGGGGCCGTGCCGCAGCCCGATGCGCCCCGCGTCGACCCGCGGATCGCAGTGCACGGCGACGATGCGTCCGACACCCTCCAGGGCCCCGGACTCGATGGCGTCGGGCGCACCGCCGGGCAGCACCTCCTCGGCGGGCTGGAAGATCAGCCGCACGGCACGCCTCAGCAGGCCCTTCTTGTGCAGCTCGGCGAGCACGAGCCCCGCGCCCAGCACCACCGTCGTATGGACGTCGTGCCCACAGGCATGCGCGCGGTCGGGCACGGTCGAGCGATACGCGCAGTCGGCCTTCATGTCCGGGATCGGCAGCGCGTCGATGTCCGCGCGCAGGGCGAGCATGGGCTGGGCGGGGTCCGGTTCGCCGATGTCACAGATGAGCCCGGTTCCGATGGCGAGCACACGGGGCTGAAGCCCGGCTCGCTCCAGCCGCGCCTTGATCGCCGCGGTGGTACGGAACTCCTGGTTGCCGAGCTCCGGGTGCATGTGGAGGTCCCGGCGGAACGCTACGAGCTCAACGCGCAGGCCCTCCGGGAGCGTGCCGGGGAGCACGGCTCCGCCGGTCGTTTCGGCCTCGGACTCTGAGGACATCAGCTGGTTCACCCTTTGAAGGGTAGGGCGACATGGGGCCCGGCTGCCCCACGATCAACAAAAATTCAGCCCGCCGGCCGAGAAAACCCGACTACCTCGCGCATACATATCAGCCACGATGGGTACACTCGCCCGGCTTTCGGGCCGACCCGGGCCTCCGTTTCCGGAGCCCCGGAGACTTCCGGTGCTGCCGCTGGAGGCCGGATCTCGATGCCCGGACTTCTACGCATACCACGCATCCCGGTCGCGGGCCGTTCCAGTCCGCCGGCCGGGGCGCCCGCCGACAACGCATCGCACGGCCCTCCCCGAAGCAGACGTTCCACCGAAGAACGAGTGAACCGCGGCCACCGACCCCATGCCGCGCAGTATCGTCCCCGACCGTGAGCGAACCGGACTTCATACGTAACACCCGCGCGTCCTACGACTCGATAGCCACCGAGTACGCGGACCGCTTTCCCGACGACCTGGAACGTAGGCCTCTGGACAAGGCGCTGATCAACGCGTTCGCCGAGCTCGTGCGGAGCGCCGGTGCCGGACCCGTGGCCGATGTCGGATGCGGTACGGGGCATGTGGCGGCGTACCTCAGCAGCCTGGACACGCCCGTGTTCGGCATCGACCTGTCACCGAAGATGGTCGCGACGGCCCGGCAGACGTACCCCGACCTCCGCTTCCACGTGGGCTCGATGACGGCCATCGACCTCCCCGACGACGTGCTCGGCGGAATCACGGCCCTGTACTCCACCATCCACGTCCCGGACGACCAACTCCCGGACGTCTTCACGGAGTTCCACCGCGTCCTGGCCCCCGGCGGCCACCTCTTGCTCGCCTTCCAGGCCGGTGACGAGCACTTCGAACTGACGGAACGCTTCGGTCACGCCATCTCCCTGCCCTGCCACTGGCGGCGCCCCGAGAACGTCACCGAACTCATCGACAAGGCCGGACTGGTCATGCACGCCCAGGTCATCCGCGAGCCCAACGAGAACGAGAAGCTCCCACGGGCCTTTCTGCTGGCCCGCAAGCCTCACTGAGGCCGGTGCCCACGTGCGCGCGCACCTCGGGCGGGAGCCGCTCCAGCAGCCCAGGGAGCTTGTCACCGGGGAAGGTCAGTCTCCGCTCTCCTCGTGCTGCGGCGACCGGTACTCGGCACGGGGACGTGCGAGCCGGCCGGCAATGAGGGCGAGCCAGCCGCTCGGCGCGTACGGGGCCGGCGGGTCGACCTCCATGCCCAACTCGGCGGCGGCGAGGGCGTAGTCGGACTCGTCCAGTTCGAGGGCGAGCAGCTCGTGCAGTTCGCCGACGA
Source organism: Streptomyces yerevanensis (assembly GCF_000716805.1). Taxonomy (NCBI): domain Bacteria; kingdom Bacillati; phylum Actinomycetota; class Actinomycetes; order Kitasatosporales; family Streptomycetaceae; genus Streptomyces; species Streptomyces yerevanensis. The sequence continues at coordinate 31,669 of NZ_JNWJ01000039.1, forward strand.
GGCGGGCCACGACCTGTGGGTCGGTGGAGGTCCGGTAGTCGTCGACGGCCGCGTCGTGATCGTCGAACTCGTCGGGCATGTCCTGGGAGAACCACCCGCCGAGGAACTGTCCGAGTTCGGGGAAGCGGGCGTCCCCTCAGCATGACAGGACAGGCCGCGAGCAGGCTCAACCGACAGGGACTCTCTCCTTGAGAAAGCCGATCAGCAGATCGGTGACAGCCGATGGCCGCTCCAGGCTGGGCAGATGACCTGCCCAAGGCAGTTCGACATGCTCGGCGTTCGCGAGCAGATCCGGCAGCCGGGCTGCGATCTGTCGGAAGTCCGCCAGGTCATGCGCCCCCGACGTGGCAAGGCAGGGAGCCTGAATGGCTGCCAGATCAATCTTGGCTTCTATCGGCTCGAACTCCTCAGCGGCGGACATCTGCAGCTCGAAGGCGTGCCGTTGCATCTGGCGTACCGCCTCGCGGGCGGTCTCGTCGGCGTCCGGGCCCAGCCAGGTGTCGACCATCAGTTCCGTCGCGCCGGCGATGTCGCCCGCCTCGAGCAGCGCTTTCTCGCGCCCGCCGAGCACACGCAGTTCGGCAGAAGGTTCATGCCCGGGAAGGGCGGAGCAGAGCAACGCAAGGGCGTTCACCCGGTCCGGCCAGCGCGCGGCGATCTCCAAAGCGACGTGCCCGCCGTACGAGGAGCCCACCAGTGTCGTCTGCGCGATGCCCAGACTGTTCAGGAGGGCCAGCACATCCTCGGCGTCACTGTGAGGCCGGTCCGGCGCTGGAGTCTCACCGAAGCCCCGAAGATCACAGCGCACCAGCCGGTAACCGGCGTCGATCAAGGCCGGCCACTGGGCATCCCACATCCGCCGGTCACACACCCCGGAATGCAACAGCACCAGCACAGGACCGTCTCCGGCCACATCATGAGAGAGCGTCATCCGGCAGACCCTACGCAGCGGCTACTCAAAACGCCTCTCGATTAGCACCGCCACTGCCCCGCCCATCAGCCCGGCGAACCATGCCGGTCACAGCACTAGGCGTCCTCGAATCGCCACGCGATGAGGAGACGCTCCGGCGAGACTCCGATCAGGCAGACGTCGTAGAGGACGTTCGCCAAGGAGTTGAAGTGGAAGCTGCGGGTGAGGAAATCAGCCGAGTCGCCGTCTTCCGCGTGACCGTGGTTGGTGAAGAACTCGGTGTGGTCGCCGGCGGCTTCGAGGATGGCTCGGATGGCGGCGTCACGCTGCTCGTTCGGTTGTCGGAGGGTCGGGTCGGGGCCGTAGCAGAAGGAGCCGACCGCCAGGAGCCCCATCAGGTCCTCGGCGCCGCGGCGGGAGACGGGCAGCAGGCTGCGCCGGAGGGCGGCAGGGGTGAGGTCGCTGAACATCCCGGACGGGTCGGCTCCCGCTCGGCCGAGGCCGTTTGAGTCGTGGAGTATCGCGGACACGTCCTCTGTCCAGTGCTCGTGAACGCGCTGTGCCAGGTAGAGGAAGACGTGGCGCTCGTCGACGAACTGCTTGGCGCACTCGGGCAGTTCGTGAGTGTTCACCGTCTTCTACGCTCACAGGTGATCGGGATCGGAGTACGGCCCACTGGGGAAGGCGGCACATGGCGAGCGTAGGCACGGTCGGAGGGGACGCCGGTGAGCGGTACTCCTGGAGGACCTTCGAGGCGTGGGCCAGGGGTGGAGAGGCCGAGCGGATCGGGGTGGACACCGAGTGGTTCAACAACGACCTGGACGACTACGGCATCGTCGCGCTCTCTCCCGATGGCCGCCGTATCGCCGTACTCGCCGCGACGCACACCGGCTGAACCGTTCAGTCAGTCGTCGAAGAAGCCCCAGAAGGCCCCGACCTCGGTCTCCGACACCACCACCGCACCGCAGTCGACGATGTACTTGGAGAGACACGCGAACTCGTTCGCGTCGTTCAGAAGGTCCAGGTTCGGGTCGTCCTCGGCCAGGGAGCAGTTGACGTAGTAGTGGGCAGTAGGGCCGAATCTGGCGAGGATCGTGGTCGCGCTGTGGAAGAGGCGCTCCCTACGGTGGCTGAAGTCGGGGATGGTCTTCGCCTTGAACATGGTCCCTTGGAGTGCGACGAGGATCTCGGTTGCGGATTTCTCGGTGATCTTGAAGAGGCTGCCGTCGAGGTCCTCGCTGTTCCACTTGTGGAACGGGTCGGTCATTGCGCTTGAGTCACCGGTGCAGATGGGGGCGTAGTTCACGTTCAGCCAGCCGCGGGGGTCCCGGGTGTCGAGGATGAGCGCTGTGGAGAGGTCGCGGCGCCAGTCCTCGTGAGTGCGAGGGCCGACCGCGGCGAAGGTCCAGGCACCGAAGAGATCGGTGACGGCTGCGCTCCAGGACTCGGCGTCGATCTGCACCCGGACTCACCTCTTCACGCTTGTGCGGGATCAATGAGGTGATCATCGCAGCGAGCTGTTCCGCCCGTCATGTCATATCGGCACCACCGACGACAGCCGGTGTACGTCCCGCGCCGTCCCCGTGACCCCCGACAGGAAGCCCTGGGCGCGCGGGGAGGCGGTCGCCGTGAGCCACGCCGGGTCGATGTCGCAGACGGCGACGCGGACTTCGGTGCCGACGAGTGCCAGCGGGAGGGTGTGGACGACCGTCGAGGGGAAGCTGAGGATCGTGCGGCCGATGGGGCCGCGGCGGGCGATCAGTTCGAGGGGGAGGTCGGGGCGGACGATCTCCAGGCCGGTTTCGACGGCCAGCCGGTGGAGTTTGTCGGTGCTTTCGCGGCGGTGGGCGAAGTAACGGGTCGCGCCGTAGGTCTTGGTGAGGTTCTTCACCGCTTCGAGATAGCGGTCGGGGTCCACGACGCCCGTCTCCACGAGGGAGGTTCCCACGAGGTCGGCGCCCTTGGTGAGGCGCGGCGGGCCGAAGCGGGCGCGGGTCCAGGAGAAGTCGTTGGCCGTGACGTGGACGCCGTCGGGCGTCTCGGTGATCGGCATGGAGGAGAAGACCTCCACGCGGCGCCCGGAGCCGGGCGTGAGGCGGCGTCGGGCCGAGGCCGAGATCGGTGCGAACACCAGGTCGCGCGGGCCGGGCCGGCCGCCGCGCCGGTGCCAGCGCACCAGGCGTTCACCGCGGGCGAGTTGGGAGACGAACTCCATCGTCGCGGTGCCGTCGTCCACGACGACGAGGTCGCGGGCGCGGGTGATGGTGAGAAGGAGTTGTACGTAGCGGGAGAACGGGTCGCCCATGACGATCCGTTTCGCCCGGCGCAGCAGCGGCGCCAGACCGCCCACGGTGTGGAAGGGCGCCGTCGCCCCACCGCGCGCCTCCTCCCAGCGCACCTCGTGCCCCTCGCCGCGGGCGAGTTCCGCCATGCGGCGCAACTGGCCTCGGGTCATGGGGTCGTTCGGGGAGAGAACGACGAGGGTGAGCCCCGTGTGGGCCACCGCACCGGCGGTGCCGGGCACGGGCCCACCCGCCGGACCGGTGGCCTCCGGTATGGGCGCCGGTCCCGGCGCAGGACTCGGCCCCGCGGTCCCGGGCGTGGGACCGGACGCCGCCTCGGCGGCATCCGGCGCCGCGTCAGCCGTCGATGTGTCGGCCCCCGGGCCCGCCGCGGGTGCCGGCCCCGCCCCCGCGCCGGACGCGGGTCCGGTCGACTCCCCCGCAGCCCGGAGGGCATCGGCATGCGCCCACTCCAGGACGTTGAGGAGCTGGACCGGGCTCTCCACGAACGCGAGCGTGTGTGTGGAGGCCGGGCAGGGGCCGGCGGATCCGGCGCGGGGGCTCATCGACGTATGACCGTCGCTTCCGTGAGTACGGACTGGGGGATCCGTGGATACGGACTGGTGGTGGCCGGGATCAGACCGAGACCGGCTCGCCCGCCGCCGCGGCGATCTCCGCCTCGGCGACGACACCGGAGACGCGGCGCAGCTTCTTCATCGGGCCGAGCTCGGACTCGTACACCTTCTTGACGCCGTCGCCGAGCGAGGCCTCGATGGTGCGGATGTCGCGGACGAGGCGGGTCAGGCCCTGCGGCTCCACCGACGCGGCCTGGTCGGAGCCCCACATGGCGCGGTCGAGAGTGATGTGGCGCTCGACGAAGGTGGCGCCGAGGGCGACCGCGGCCAGCGTGGTCTGCAGGCCCGTCTCGTGGCCGGAGTAGCCGATCGGGACGTTCGGGTACTCGGCCTGGAGGGTGTTGATGACGCGCAGGTTGAGCTCCTCGGCCTTCGCCGGGTACGTCGAAGTGGCGTGGCAGAGAAGGATGTTGTCGCTGCCCAGGACCTCGACCGCGTGGCGGATCTGCTTCGGCGTCGACATACCGGTGGAGAGGATGACCGTGCGGCCGGTGGCGCGCAGCGAGCGCAGCAGCTCGTCGTCGGTCAGGGACGCGGACGCGACCTTGTGGGCCGGGACGTCGAACTTCTCGAGGAAGGCGACGGCCTCGGTGTCCCACGGGGAGGCGAACCAGGCGATGTTCTTCGACTTGGAGTACTCGTCGATCTGGCGGTACTCGTCCTCACCGAACTCCACGCGGTGGCGGTAGTCGATGTAGGTCATGCGGCCCCAGGGGGTGTCGCGCTCGATGTCCCACTGGTCGCGCGGGGTGCAGATCTCCGGGGTGCGCTTCTGGAACTTCACGGCGTCGCAGCCGGCCTCGGCGGCCGCGTCGATGAGCTTGAACGCGTTCTCGAGCTCGCCGTTGTGGTTGATGCCGATCTCGCCGACGACGTAGACGGGGTGGCCCGGGCCGGCGGTCTTCGAACCGAAGGTGCGCAGACGGGAGTTGGTGCTCATGGTGGAGAAGTTCCTTACTTGTCGAGGGAGTCGAGAGAAGGACCGAGGATCCAGCTGGCGATCTCTCGGATCGCGCCGTCGCCACCGGAGACGGTGGTGACCGCGCGTGCGGCGCCGCGCACGACGTCGTGGGCGCTCGCGACCGCCACGGGCCAGCCCACGAGGGCGAAGCACGGGAGGTCGTTGACGTCGTTGCCGACGTAGAGCACGCGCTCAGGCGCGATGCCCTGCTCCTCGCACCACTGCTTCAGTGCGAGGTCTTTCCGGTCGATGCCGTGGAGGACCGGAATCTGCAGCTTCCGGGCTCTGGCGGCGACGACCGGGTTCTGCTCCGTGGACAGGATCAGCATCGTCAGGCCGCTCTTGCGGAGGGCCGCGATACCGAGTCCGTCCCCGCGGTGCACGGAGACGAACTCCCGTCCGTCGGAGTCGATCAGCACCCTGTCGTCGGTCTGGGTGCCGTCGAAGTCGAGGACGACCGCGTCGATGTCGGCGGCGGTCGGGAGGGCGCCGGGGCGGTTCGCGTCGAAAAGGGGCGCGAGCGCGCGGGCCCGGGCGAGGTCGTGCGGGTCGTCGATCTCCAGGACCCGGGCGGGGTCGGTGCGGACGAGCTCCGTACGGCCGAAGAAGCGGTGCTTGTGCTCGCGCAGGCCCGCGGCGTTCATGGCGTACGCGGCGCCGGTCTCCAGCAGGTCCTGCGGGCGGTCCTGGCGGCGCGGGCGGAAGGACTTGTCGTGGTTGACGCCGTAACCGCCGTCCGTGGCCGTGGTGTTGGCGACGGCCGTGCCACCGCCGACGGCCTGGGTGGCCCGGGTGTCGACCACGGCCGGGTCGTCGTCGGCGTCCCGCCAGATGAAGCCGTGGAAGGGTGCCACGGTCAGCGCGGTGTCCGCGCCGTTCTCCACGACCGCGCCCGCGACCCCGTCGAGGTCCTCGCGGACGATGAACGGGCTGGTGCACTGGACGAGGAGCACCACGTCGACCGCGGAGCCGTGCAGCGCCTCGTGGGCGTCCATGGCGTGCAGGACGGCCGCCTCGGAGGTGGCGGTGTCGCCGGCGATGGCGGCGGGGCGCAGTACGACTTCCGCGCCGGCCTCGCGGGCGGCGGCGGCGATCGCCTGGTCGTCGGTGGAGACCACGACGTCCGTCACCAGCCGGGCCGCGCGGCACTCGCGCACCGCGCGGGCCACCAGCGGCACACCGCCGACCGGGAGGAGGTTCTTGGCGGGGACGCCCTTGGAGCCGCCCCTGGCGGGTATCACCGCGAGCACGCGACGTACCGAAGTCGCTGGGCCCGCTTCCGAGTTGGACATGCGATGTACTCCTTGCGAGGGGTTCGGGGCGCCCGCGCCCGTCGGCTCGGGGGCGCTCACAGCTCGCCCATCCGCCGGATGACGGGCGCCACACGCTGCACGCCGTGCCGGTAGGCGCCGCGCGCCGCCCGGCGCACGATCTGCCGTACGGGTCCCGGCTCGGTGTCGGCGGCGGGCGCGCCGGGCAGCGGGCTGCCGTCCGGGGCGAGGTGGTGGCGGGCGAGGATGCCGGGCAGATAGCCGGAGGCGGTGACGGGCGTGTAGTAGGGGGCGAGGGAAGGGAGTTCGCCCTTGTCGAGCAGCTCGGCGATACGCGTACGGGCCGCGTCGAAGGCCGTTTCGTACGCTCCGTCGGCGGCGACGCCCTGCCGGGCCACCCACTCCTCGTCGGGCGTCGGCCGGTGCCCGGCGTCGAGCTGGTCCCAGGAGGCGAGGCAGCCGGAGCCGACGAAGTGGTGGTTGCCCAGCGACTCGCGCACGCCCAGGTCCGTGAGCAGGACCGTGGGAATGCGCCGGTGCAGGGACTCGAGGGCGGCCGTCGAGCTGACGGTGACGAGCAGGTCGGTGCGGTCGAGGACCTCGCCCATGTGCCCGTACACGAGGCGGAAGTTGGCGGGCAGGTCGAGGCGCTGCGCCAGCTTCTGGTAGGGCTGCTCCTCGATGTGCGTGGTGTGCTCGCCGGGCTTGGAGCGCAGCTTCAGCAGGACCTCGCGGTCCGGGTGCAGCCGTGCGTGCTTGACGAGCCGCTCCAGCAGGTACATACGGTCCTTGCGGCTCTCCGGCACGGAGGGCTGCGCGGCGAAGACGACCGTGTACGGGTCGTGCTTCTCGTACGAGTCGCCGCCGAGGAACGGCAGCGCGACCTCCGTCACGGAGGAGGCGTCGGCGCCCACTCCCTCGTACACGGCGGTGAAACGCTCCGCGTCCTGGCGGGAGTTGGCGAGGACGAGGTCCGCGCCGTGCCGCAGCAGCAGCCCGTCGGCGAGCTTCTCGTATACGACGCCGACATAGCCGGTGACGACCACGGGCCGCTTCGCGCTCCCCTTTGAGGCGGCGCGCTCCTGCCAGGCGTGCCCGAGTCCGTGCAGCATCGCCTGGACGGCGCCGCCGACGAGGGCGAGCACGACGATGTCGTACTCCGCTTCCCGCAGGGTCCGCAGGAATTCGACACCGGTGACCTCGCGGAGCGAGTCCGCGCGGACGCCGACCTCTTGGAGCTGGCGGGCGGTGGGGGTCGCACGGCCGCGCAGGAGATAACCGTCGAGGCGGATGTCCGATTCGGCCGGTGCAATACGGTTCGCGGTGAGCGCGCCCCATTTCCACCGGGTATCGGAATCCGCGAGAACGGCGACTCGCAGGGACTTCGAAGTACTTGCTGGCACGTCCAAGACGCTAGGAAGCGATTCCGATGCGCGGCCCAACCGGAATGCAACAAAGGGTTAACAGCACATCGCCGAATGGCGAATCGGGCCCGGATCCGCGCAGGAAAAGGCTGGGTTCACCATTCCGCCACGCGCCGTTCACCTGGCATCTCACCATCGGTCAAGACGAATGCCGGGCCGCCGCCTAACGTCACGTGGGTGGTCAAGCTCTCCGTCATCGTGCCGTTTTACAACGTGCAGCAATACGCACCCGACACCCTGAGGAGTCTGCGTGCCAACGCGCGCCAGGACTTCGAATTCATTCTCGTCGACGACTGCTCGCGCGACGAGACACCGGACATTCTCGCGCGCGCGGAGCGCGAGCTCCAGGGTGCCGTGTACGTCAGACACGAGCAGAACGGAGGTCTGGCGACCGCGCGCAACACGGGCATCGACGCGGCGCGCGGCGAGTACCTGACGTTCCTCGACGGCGATGACTGGCTCGCGCCCGGCTACTACGAGCAACTCCTCGCATCCATCGAGGAGTTGGGCGTCGACTTCGTCCGTACCGACCATGTCCAGACGACCGCTCGGGCCCGCTCGATCCACCGCGTTCCGCACGGCCGGCGCGGTGTCTTGCTGAACCCGCGCGAGGCGATTCTGCCCGCCGACCGCTCCACCTCCGTGGACTACGCGTACGCCTGGGCGGGCATCTACCACCGCCGTCTGGTCGACAAGGGTGTACTGCACTTCACCGACGGGCTGCGCACGGCCGAGGACCGGCCGTGGATCTGGAAACTGCACCGCGAGGCCGAGTCGTTCGGCGTGGTGGGGCTGCTCGGCGTGTTCTACCGGCGCGGAGTTTCGTCCTCGCTGACGCAGATCGGGGACGTACGGCAGCTGGATTTCATTCGCGCCTTCGACCAGGTCGTACGGGAAACGGCCGAGGACCGTGAGGCGGACAAACTCCTGCCGAAGGCCGTACGGACCTACTGTGCGATTATTTCTCATCACCTGGGTTCCATCGAAAGGTTCGAGCCTCCCGTGGCACGGAAACTGAAGTCGATGAGTGCCGTCGCATTGCGGCGTATGCCGCAGGACGTCCTCGACGACGCCCTCGACTCCATGGACGTACAGCGCGCGACGCGACTGCGCCGGCTGCGCCGCCGTCCCGTGTCCGCGGGGGTGGCCGCGTGACCACCCAGATCTTCATGGCGTCGACGCTGTACGGCACGGCGACGCTGGCGGCGGCCGTCGACGCCGACTGCTTCCGCCCGGCCGACCGGCGCATCCTGCTGGTCTCCAACAACTCGGCGACACCCGAGACCTCGCCGGGCATCGACGAGATGCCCGGCTTCGAGCAGCTGCGCGGCCGGTTCGACGACGTCGTCTCGTGGAACGAGACCATCTCCCCTTTCCACCCGGGCGGCTGGTCCCCACGCCTGAACGACGTACCGCTGTGGGAGCGTCATCTGCGGCTCGCCTGGAACCTCGGTGACGACGACATCGAGCTGGCCGTCGAGTCGATCCAGGTGAACCCGGCGCTCGGCGTCGCGCAGATCTTCACGGGCGCGCCCATCACCGTCTACGCGGACGGCCTGATGAGCTACGGGCCCACCCGCAGCAAGATCGACCCGCTGGTCGGCACGCGCATCGACCGGCTTCTCCACCTCGACCTGGTTCCGGACCTCAAGCCGCTGCTGCTCACCGAGTTCGGCGTCGAGCCGGAGATCGTGCCGACGGACGCGTTCACCAAGGTGCTCGCCGAACTCATCGACACGGGTGACGAGTTGCCCGTCATCGAAGAGCCGGCCCTGCTGCTCGGCCAGTACCTCTCCGCGCTCGGCATCCTCACCGCCGAGCAGGAAGAGGACCTGCATGTACGGATGTTGAGGGGAGCCGTCCAACTCGGCCACCAGCGCGTGGTGTTCAAGCCGCACCCCAGCGCCCCGGCCCGCTGGTCGCGCGCCCTGGAGAAGGAGGCCGAGAAGATCGGCGCCGAACTCACGGTGCTGGACACTCCGGTCCTCGCCGAGGTGCTCTACCAGCGGATGCGGCCCGCGCTGGTCGCCGGCTGCTTCTCCACGGCACTGCTCACCGCCTCGGCGCTGTACGGCCTGCCCGTCGCCCGGATCGGCACGGAGACGCTCCTGGAACGCCTCAAGCCGTACGAGAACAGCAATCGCGTCCCCGTGACGATCGTGGACGCCACGCTGCCCGAGCTGACGGACCGCAAGGCGGTCACCGAGCAGCGCAAGGGGCTCGGCACGGACCAACTGACCGAACTGCTGCGGGCGGTGGGCTACGCCATGCAGTCCAAGATCTACCCGGATCTGCGGCCGACCGCCGAGCGGTATCTGTCGCGCCACCTCAACGGCCATACCTGGCGCTACTTCAAGCGCCGAAGGCTCACCTCGCTGGGCCTGCCCGGCGCCGTGCCGACCCAACTGGCCTTCATTCCGCGCAACGCCACCGTACGCCGTGTGGCCCGTCGCGCCCGATCGCTCAAGAGGGCCACTCTCGGATGACTTCGGTCGACTCAAAGCCCGCCCCGACGGTCTTTCCGGAGGCGGGCACCACCGCCGTCAGTACCGGCACCGGTTCCGACGGCACACCACCGCCCCGGATCATCGCCAGGCCGCGCACGTCGCGTCTTCGCGCGCTCGACGGATTGAGGCTGATCGCCGCGCTGATGGTGGCCGCGTACCACTACGGCGGCCGGGACGGCGAGGTCGCGAAGGCGTGGGGCTCCTCCGCGAAGCTGCAGTTCCCCACGATGAGCGAGTGGTTCGCGTACGGCTGCCTCGGCGTGCACATCTTCTTCGTCATCAGCGGCTTCGTGATCTGCATGAGCGGCTGGGGACGTCCGCTGCGCTCGTTCTTCGCCTCGCGCGCGTCACGGCTGCTGCCGTCGTACTGGGCGGCGGTGATCCTCGTGACGGTGGTCTTCGCGCTGCCGGTGGTGGCGTACAAGGCCGTCTCGCCGAGCGACGCGCTGCTGAACCTGACGATGATGCAGCAACCCCTGGGCGTGGACCGGGTGTTGGGCGTCTGCTGGACCCTGTGGGCGGAGGTCCGCTTCTACGCGCTGTTCGCGCTGTGCGTCGTCATGCCGGGCGCGAACCGCCAGGGCATCATCCTGTTCTGCGCGGGCTGGACCATGGCCGCGGCGATCGCCGAGGCGGCGAACGAGCCGCTGCTCGACCTGATCCTGATGCCCGAGTACGCACCGTTCTTCATCGGCGGCATCGGCCTCTACCTCATCCACCGCGACCGGCACGACGCGTACGCCTGGGGCATCGTGATCGTCAGCTGGCTGATCGGCCAGCACTACGCCGTCTCCTCGCTGTGGCACGCGCCCAACCCGGACTTCTTCTCCTACCGCACCTCGTCCGGCATCATCCTGGTCGTCACCTTCGGCTTCGTCGCGGTCGGCGCGATCGCCCTGGGCTGGCTGAACTGGGCCCACTGGCGCTGGCTGACGGTCGCGGGCGCGCTGACGTACCCCTTCTACCTGGTGCACGAACACCTCGGCTGGGTCGCCATCAAGGCCTACCACCAGAGCCTCGGCATCCCGTCGTACGCGACCTTCCTGCTGACGATCGCGACGATGCTGCTGCTGGCGTGGCTGCTGAACCGCTTCGTCGAGGACCGCTGGGCACCAAAGCTGCGCTCGGCGCTGTCGAGGCCTCGCCGCGGCTGAACGCCTTCAAGGGTCGCTGAACGCCGTCAAGATCCCCGCAGCGTCACGTCGATTCCGGCGATGACCGCCGCGAGGCCCTCCTCGAAGCCACGGTCGTGGTCGCGGAACATCGCCTCACCCGCGGCCACGGCGAGCGGGTACGCGGCGAGCCGTTCGGCGCGGGCCGCGAGGTCGTACCCCTCCTCGCCCCCGGCCGGGTCGGGCCCCATCGCCTGCTCCTCGATGACGTAGCCGATGGTGTAGCTGGTCGCGGTGAACCAGGCGCGGGCGGCGCGGGCCGGAGTGAAGCCCTCGGCCGTGAGCACCCGGAGGTAGCGCTCCATCGGGTCCGCGTACGAGGTGTCAGTGAAGTGCGTACCGCTGTAGACCTTGGCGCCGTCGCGATAGCGCAGCAGGTGCGCGCGCAGGCCGCGCATCGCGGCGGTGACAGCGTCCTGCCACCGCGCCGGGAGCTCGCCGAGGTCGGCGTTCATCCGTCGGAGCATCTCCGTCGCCATCTCGTCGAGCAGCGCCTTCTTGTCCTTGAAGTGCCAGTAGAGGGCGGGGGCCTTGACGTCCAGTTCCTTGGCGATGGCGCGCAGGGTGAGACCTTCGAGGCCGACCTCGTTCAGCAGCCGCAGCGCGGTGTCGGCCACCAGCGCCCGGTCGATCTTCTTCGCCACAGCCACGTCCGCACCCTATCCGGCGGCACCCCCTTGACAACTTAACAACGTTAAGGAGACTCTCATGACATGCAACTTAACGACGTTAAGGAATCCGACGTGACCGACGTACTGGTGGTCGGCGCAGGCCCCACCGGTCTCGCCCTCGCCTGCGACCTGGCCCGGCGCGGAGTACACGCCCTCGTCGTCGAGCGGGCCGACGGGCTCTTCCCCGGCTCGCGCGGCAAGGGCATCCAGCCGCGCACGATGGAGGTCTTCGACGACCTCGGCGTACTGGACGCGATCCGCGCGCACGGTGGCCCGTACCCCGTCGGCATGATCTGGCAGGACGGTAAGCGGCGGGGCGAGCACCGGATGTTCGACGAGGTGGCTCCCACCGAGGCGGTTCCGTACGCCGGGTCGTGGATGGTCCCGCAGTGGCGTACGCAGGAGATCCTCTTCGCGCGGCTGCGCGAGCTGGGCGGAGGCGTCGCGTTCGGGCGCGAGCTGACCGGGCTCACGCAGGACGCGGACGGGGTGACGGCGACGTTCACGACCGGCGCCCCCGTGCGGGCCCGGTACGCGGTGGCCGCCGACGGCGGACGTTCCACCGTGCGCCGACTGCTCGGCATCGGCATGACGGGCGAGACGGTCGACCCGAATCCGGCGCTGGTGGCGGACGTCCGCATCACCGGACTCGACCGCGACAACCTGCACGTCTTCCCGCCCGCCGACGGCGAGGGCTTCCTGGTCCTCTGGCCGCTCCCGGGCGTCGAGGACTTCCAGCTGGCGGCCGGCTTCGAGGATCCGGCCGCCACCCCGGACCTCTCCCTCGACGGCATCCGCAAGCTCATCGCCACCCGGACGCATCTCGCGCCCGACGCCGTGACCGAGGTGCGCTGGGCCTCGGACTTCCGCCCACGAGCCGCGCTGGCGGACCGCTTCCGGGAGGGCAGGGTGTTCCTCGCGGGAGACGCGGCCCACATCCACTCACCGGCCGGCGGCCAGGGCCTCAACACCAGCGTCCAGGACGCGTACAACCTGGGCTGGAAGCTGGGCGCGGTCCTGCGGGGCGATGCACCGGACGCCCTCCTCGACTCGTACGAGGAGGAACGGCTGCCGATCGCGGCGGAGATGCTGGGCCTGTCGACCGGCGTCCACCGGGGTAAGGTCCGGCGCGGTGAGGCCACGCAGCAGCTCGGGCTGGGTTACCGGGGCTGCTCCCTGGCGGTGGAGACCCGCACCGCCCTTCCCGCGGACGCCCTGCAGGCGGGCGACCGCGCTCCGGACGGCGCGCGGGACGGCGTACGGCTCTTCGACGTGTTCCGGGGGCCGCACTGGACGTTGCTCACGGTGGGCAGGAGCCCCGAACTTCCGCACCTGGACAGCGACTTGGTGCACACGATCCACATCCCACCGTACGAGCCGTACGGCACCGGCGTGTTCCTGATCCGCCCGGACGGGTACGTCGGCTGGGCAGGCGAGACGGCGGAGGGGCTGGCCGAGTACTGGGCCCGGTTCGGCGCCCGCCGGTCAGCGAGTCACCGGGCTCAGAACGCGTCGCTCGGCACGTAATTCCCCCAAACCTCCCGCAACGCGTTGCACACCTCGCCCACCGTCGCGCGAGCCCTCAGCGCGTCCTTCATCGGGTAGAGGACGTTGTCCGTGCCCTCGGCAGCCTTCTTCAGCTCCGTAAGCGCCGCGTCCACCGCCCCCTGGTCCCGCTCGGCCCGCAGCTTCGCGAGCCGCTCCGCCTGCTGGGCCTCGATCGCCGGGTCCACCCGGAGGGGCTCGTACGGCTCTTCCTCGTCGAGCTGGAAGCGGTTGACGCCGACGACGACCCGCTCGGCGGCGTCCGTCTCCTGGGCGATGCGGTAGGCGGAGCGCTCGATCTCGCCCTTCTGGAAGCCGTGCTCGATGGCGTTGACGGCGCCGCCCAACTCCTCGACCTTCGCCATCAGTTCGACGGCCGCGGCCTCCACCTCGTCCGTCATCTTCTCGATCACGTACGAGCCCGCGAACGGGTCGACCGTCGCCGTCACATCCGTCTCGTACGCCAGCACCTGCTGCGTACGGAGCGCGAGGCGGGCGGACTTGTCGGTGGGCAGGGCGATGGCCTCGTCGAAGGAGTTGGTGTGCAGGGACTGGGTGCCGCCCAGCACGGCGGCCAGGCCCTGGACGGCGACGCGGACCAGGTTCACCTCCGGCTGCTGGGCCGTCAGCTGCACGCCCGCCGTCTGCGTGTGGAAGCGCAGCATCAGCGACTTCGGGTTCTTCGCTCCGAACTCGTCCCGCATCACCCGTGCCCAGATACGCCGCGCCGCACGGAACTTGGCGACCTCCTCCAGGATCGTCGTACGCGACACGAAGAAGAAGGAGAGGCGGGGGGCGAAGTCGTCCACGTCCATCCCGGCCGCGACCGCCGTGCGTACGTACTCGATGCCGTCCGCCAGCGTGAAGGCGATCTCCTGCACGGGTGAGGCGCCCGCCTCGGCCATGTGGTAGCCGGAGATCGAGATGGTGTTCCACTTCGGGATCTCGGTCTTGCAGTACTTGAAGATGTCCGCGATCAGGCGCAGGGATGGCTTGGGCGGGAAAATGTACGTGCCGCGCGCGATGTACTCCTTGAGCACGTCGTTCTGGATCGTGCCCGTCAGCTGGTCGGCCGATACACCCTGCTCCTCCGCGACCAGTTGGTACAGCAGCAGGAGCAGGGAGGCAGGCGCGTTGATCGTCATCGACGTGGACACCTTGTCCAGCGGGATGCCGCCGAACAGGATCCGCATGTCCTCGATCGAGTCGATCGCCACGCCCACCTTGCCGACCTCGCCGCTCGCGATCGGGGCGTCCGAGTCGTGGCCCATCTGGGTGGGCAGGTCGAAGGCGACGGACAGACCCATCGTGCCGTTGGCGATGAGCTGCTTGTAGCGGGCGTTGGACTCGGTGGCGGTGCCGAAACCGGCGTACTGGCGCATCGTCCAGGGGCGGCCCGTGTACATCGAGGGGTAGACGCCGCGTGTGAACGGGTAGCGGCCTGGCTCCCCCAGCTTCTCGGCCGGATCCCAGCCTTCCAGGGCGTCCGGCCCGTACACCGGCTCGATGGGCAGTCCGGACTCCGACTCGCGCGCCATGGGTGTGCCTCCGTGTTGCTTCACATACTCGCCAGTACAGACGACCCTCGCCACGGACTGTAGTGGTGGCCGTGCGGCCGGTGGAGAGGCCCAGGCTGGGAGCTTGCTCACAGCCCGGACGAGACCCCGGTCACAACCCGCTCACAACCACGCGCCCGGTCACCACAATGCCCCGTAGTTCACAACCAAGCACCCCCGGGAAACATCAAAGGGTGCACAGTGAGCAACGGGGGACCCAAATGCGTACTCCAGGCATGTGGAGATCAGTCACGGCTGTCGTGGTACTGGCCGCGGTGAGCGGTTGCACGGTCCAGGCCGCCGGTACGTCCGGCAAGAAGGACCCGGTACATATCGCGACGGCGCCGGCCGAGAGCCCCAACGACCCCAAGCCCAAGCAGCCGGCCCAGCCCGCCGAGCCTGCCGAGCCCGCCAGGGATGCCGCCAAGCCCTCGCAGCCACCGACGAAGCCTCCGAAGCCCTCCCCGCCGCCGCCTCCCGAGGTGCTCTGGTCGCGCGGCGACCAGGGCAGGGACGTACGCGAGGTGCAGGCCCGGCTGCGTCAGATCGCCTGGTTCTTCGAGGCCCCGACGGGGACGTACGGCCCGGCGACAGCCGCCGCCGTCAAGGGCTTCCAGGGCAAGCGGGGGCTGCCGCAGACCGGGAGGACGGACTCCGTGACCTGGCAGCGGCTGCTGAACATGACGCACGAGCCGGGCAAGTGGGAGCTGTACGCGGCGGGCGACCAGCCGGCCGCGAAGCCGGACCCGCGCTGCATGACGGGCCGCGTGATGTGCATCAGCAAGACGAGCCGCACGCTGCGCTGGATGGTCGACGGCAGGACCCTGTCGACGGTGGACGTGCGCTTCGGCTCGCAGTACACGCCCACCCGGGAAGGCGAGTTCAGCGTCACCTTCAAGTCACGTCACCATGTGTCGACGCTGTATGACACCCCCATGCCGTACGCGATGTTCTTCAGCGGCGGCCAGGCGGTCCACTACTCGTCGGACTTCGCGGCGACCGGCTACAACGGCGCCTCGCACGGCTGCGTGAACGTACGGGACGAGGCGAAGATCGCGGCGCTGTTCGGGCAGGTGCGGAGCGGCGACAAGGTCGTCGTCCACTGGTGAGGGCCGGGAGGCGGCCGAGAGAGGTGTGGGGCGCGGGCGGGACCGGGGGAACGTGTCCCGCCCGCGCCAATGTGCACTGAGCCATGGGTACGGGGGGAACCCCGGCTCGTGCGCCAGCCGATGACCAGTCGGCTCACTTAATACTGCGTTACCCCGGCCGAAAGTGTCACACCCTGCGGGCCAGACCTTTGAAAGCGTACGAAACCGCAGGTCAGAGCCGGAATGCGGGCGGGGACAGCGGGGCCGTGCCGTCCTGGGAGGCCGAGGTCGGCGTCTCCTCGCCGGAGGTGGTTCCCTCGCCGGAGGCGGGGGCGAGGGCCGAGGTGGCGCGGCGCTGGACGTCGCTGGTCGGGGCGTCGCCGGTCGGGGTTATGTCGCCCGGCTCTTCGTCCTTGCCCTTCCCGTCCTTGCCGCCCTTCCCTCCCTTCCCGTTCTTCCCGCCGCCCTTGTGGTCACCTTCGTCGGAGTCGTCGGAGTCGTCATCGGAGCCCTGGCCGTTCCCCTCGGGCGCCGCGTCGTCCCGGTTCTCGGACTGCGCGAGGACATTCGTGCAGTACTGCCGTACGCGCTCGGGCCCGCTCGCCGCCTCCTCCAGACTGCGCCTGCGGTCGGGGCCGAGTTTCTTGCCGTCACGGACGTCACGGCACGCGGCGGTGACCTTCTTCCACCACTCCGCGGAGCGCGCCTCGTTGCCGGCGTTGCCCGCTCCGGGCCGCGGGGGCGTGCTCCCCGGCGTCTTGTCGCGCTTGTCGTCCCCGGTGTCCGGCGCCGAGGGGGAGCCGTCGCCGGTCGGGCCGCCCGTGTCGCCGTCCGGAGCCGGTACGTCGGGGGCGCCGCCCCGCGTCCCGTCGGGGGGCGGAGTGATCAGCGGATGCTTCGGGGTGGGAGGCGCGGACACCGTGGCCCCGGGGGGTTCCGGTTGGTCGTCGGTGAACGGCAGCACTCCGGCCGTGGCGACCATCGCGGCCCCGCCGAGCATCCCGGCGGCCAGCGTGGCGGCAAGTCCGAAACGCACCGGACGGCCCACGCGGGACGGACGGCGACGGCTCGCCGTGGCACGGCCGAGACGGACGACTCCCGCGTCGGCGGGCGTGGCTGTGTACGGACGGTCGCGGTGCCCGAGAGTCGAGTACTCCTCGTCCCGGCCGGTGCGCGCCTTGCGGAAGGCGGCCATCGCATTGGCCTCGCCCGGGAGTTCATCGCTGCTCAGCGGGGGTTCGGCGGTCAGCGCGCCCAGCGCGCGGGCGAGCCGGTCGGCCTGGTCGCGCTTGTCGGCGTCGACGGTTTCGAGTGGCTCTCCGCGCAGGAGTCGTTCCGCGGTACTGCGGTCCAACCACTTGTACTGCTCGTCGGCCATCACATGTCCTTCTGCGTCCGCGAACGCATATGCGTCACACCTGCGGACGACACCGCGTCGTTGTGCGGCTCTCTTTGTGGGGGTACGGCGGTCAGTGCGCCGGTGGATTCCGGATCCGCGCCGAGCAGCTCCGCGAGCCGCTTCAGACCGCGGTGCGCCGCCGTGCGGACGGCTCCCGGGCGCTTGCCCAGCGTCTCGGCGGCGGTCTTCGCGTCAAGACCGACGACGACGCGCAGTACGACGGCCTCCGCCTGGTCCTGCGGAAGCTGGGCTATGAGGGAGAGCGTGTGGCCCGTGGCGAGCGCCTCGATGGCCTCACCGGCGGTGTCGGACTCGGCCGCCCGCCCGGTCAGCTCGGTCTCGTCACCGCCGATCGCCGGGCGACGGCCGCGCATCCGTATGTGGTCCAGGGCGCGGTTGCGGGCGATCCGGGCCGCCCAGCCGCGGAAGCGGTCGGCGTCTCCGCTGAACCGTTCGAGGTCGCGGGCGATCTGCAGCCAGGCCTCGGATGTGACGTCCTCGGCGTCCGGGTCTCCGACCAGCGTCCGTACGTATCCCAGCAGCCGTGGATGCACAGCTCGGTACACAGTCCGGAAAGCGGTCTCGTCCCCGTCCTGTGCCGCAAGCACCGCGGCGGTCAGCTCCGCGTCGTCCCCCAGCACCGCGCGCCCCTTTTGCGCCTAAGCCGGCGCCGCTCTCGCGGACCGGGTTCTCGCCGTCGTGGTTCCTCAGTCGATGGATGCGGTCCTGCCCCGCATCCGGCGCGAAATGCACGGTACGGCCAGAAAGCATCTGGCGTCCATGTGCGTACAACGTACAAGCAACTCGTCCCCGTGCCGGGGTGTGACAGAAAACGCACCCTCGGCGCTGTAGAGAGTACGGGTCGCCGCGCGGCCCGTGCCGCGCGACGGTCGGGGCCTCTCCTGTGGGGGGTGGCGGCCCCGGCCGTTGCCATCGGCCATGGTCACGTCGCTGTCTCGGACGCCGGGCCATGTTCTTTCTCCGGGCATCTCTGGGCGCATCGCCGTTGTTCTTCGGGCATATCGCCGCATCGGATCAGTTCTTCGGGCCCCTGGTGGGGCCGTTGCCGGGGTTCTTCGAGGGTCCCACCGCCTCGCCGGACTTGCCCGGCATGCCTGGCTTGTTCGGAGTGGTCGGCCTGTCGTCCTTACGGGGGACGGGAGGGCCCGGCTTCTTGACCGGCCCACCGGAGTGCCCGGCCTCGTGGTCCCGGTCGGAGGGGGCGGCGGAGAAGCCGTCGCGCTGCCCGGGCCTCTCAGGCGTGGTGGCGGAACCCTCCGCAGGCCGGTCTGGCGTGCTCTTCGAGGGCCGCGGTACGTCGCTGTCGTCGCCCGAGGTGCCGACCGATCCGATCGACGCGATGGCCACCCCGCCGAGGGCCACGCTCGTCACCAGCGCGGCCAGCGTCGCCCGCAGCGAACGCCCGAGCCTCCGGTGGGCCCGTGGCCGCCAGTCGTCCCGTCGCCGGGTGCGCGCCCCGTGGGCTCCCGTCTGCCGTGCGGCACGGAAGGCGGCGAGGGCCCGGTCCTGGGCGCCGGGGTCGAGGGAGTCGACGCGTACGGCGGCGGCGAGGAGGGCTTCAAGGGTGGGGTCGTCGTGTCGTTCACCCATGCCCGAGTCCGCCCTTGCCCGAAGATCTGTTGCCGTTCATCCCGACTCCCCCAGCGTGCTCGGACCGTCATCCGTCACACCTTCGGCGCCCAACTGACGAGCCAGGGTCTTCAAGCCCCGGTATGCGGCGGTACGCACCGCTCCAGGACGTTTGCCCAGCACACGCGCCGCGGCGGGGCCGTCGAGGCCGACCACGACCCGCAGCAGTACGGCCTCCGCCTGGTCCAGCGGCAGTCGCGAGACCAGCTCCAGGGCGTACTCCGTGGAGATGGACTCCAGCGCCTGGTCGTGCGTGTTGTGTACGCCCGGGAGTTCCAGGACGTCCTGTTCCAGCACCGAAGGTCGCGGCCGGACCTTCTGGCGCCGCAGATGGTCGAGCGCCCGGTGCCGGGCGATGGTCGCGGTCCAGCCGCGGAACCCGGCCCCGTCCCCGCGGAACCGGCCCAGATCCCGGGCGATCTCCAGCCAGGCGTCCGAGGCCACGTCCTCCGCGTCGTCGCCGACAAGACCGCGCAGATAGCCGAGCAGTCCGGGCTGAACCAACCGGTACGCGACCGAGAAGGCGTCCTCGTCCCCCTCCTGCGCCCGCGCGACGGCCATACCCAGTTCCCCGTCGGCCGCCTGCCCGCGGTGGGGTTCCCCTCCCTGGCCCAACACTGTCCTCGTTCGCACCGAGTTCGTACCGAGATCCGCGCCGTGCGTCATGGATCGTCCTGAGGGCGTGCGCTGGGCGTGCCCTCAAGGCGATCAGCGCCGGGACGTCCAGAAATGTCACAGCTGCACGGGCGGGGGCAGCCTCCTCAGGTCCCCTCTCAGACCCGCCCGCGGGCCCGCCGCGACACGACCGCGCGCAGTACGCGCCGCCCCTCGGTCGACAGGTCCAGAGCCTGCCGCAGACTCGCGGCGCCGCCGCCCGACAGCAACTCCAGGATGGCGACCTGGCGGCGCAGTTCGGCGGCGACGAGGGGCGACATGTCCTGCGTACGGCCCTCGCGGCGGGCCGACACCGAGGCCGTGCCGTCGTCCGACGCGTCCAGCAGCCGGTGCACCTGGAGGGCGGCGACCGAGCAGGCGTCGGCCCATGCGCGCAGGTTCTCGGCGGAGCGCTCCAGGGGCGCGGCGTCGAGCATGCGATGGGCGAGCGCGGCTGCCTCGCCCTCGGCGGAGACGTCGCGCTCAGGTACGTCCAGGGCATCGAACTCCGCCCGGACCTGTTCCACGCGCTCGCCCCAGTCCTCGGCTTCCGCACCCTCGGCGAGGCTCGCCCACAGCGGGCGCAGCACCTCGTCGTCACCGCCCAGCAAGGGCATACAGCGGTCCAGGCATGCCAGACCACTGGCGGCAAGACCGCGCTCGTCGGCCTGAGCGATCAGTTCCACCAGGCTCATCCACGCCTCCCTACGGTGGGGCGCCTCTTGTTACGGAACCCGCACTTCCCCTTACTGCGTCCTCCGTGGCCGGAACGTCACAGTACGGAGTGGCCGGATCTCGACGCCTCTCAGCCGCGCATCACCCCGAGCCGGTCCAGGAACTGGAAGAAGAGCATCTCGGCCGAGGGGTCCGCGTCCGCGGTGAACACCTCGAGAAGCTGCTCCTCCTCCGCCGTACGGCCCGACTCGGCAGCCCAGGCCACGGCCCGCTCGGCGGCGTCGCGCGGCTCCAGGAAGTAGTCGTCGACCGTCAGCCCATTATCGGCGCCCCCCAGGTATCCGGCCATCGCGTCCCGCGCCAGGCAGCTCGTCCACGGCCCGCTCTCGGGCGCGGCGGCCTCGACGACCACGCAGTCACTGTCCATGACGTAGCCGAAGAGCGCGGGCGCGCCCGTCTCCTCGGCAAGGTGGCTCATGTTCCCTACATCACCGGTGCCGTCCCCGATCGGGTACTCCCACACCTGCCAGCCGTCGTCGGCCCTCTCGTGCAGCGTCAGCCCCTTGGCCTCCGACAACGCGTCCAGCTCGGCGAGCGGCGACTCGCTCCTGCCGACGACGTAGTACCCCCAGTAACCCATTTCCGGCTCCCCCGGCATCGCGGATCTTCTCAGGCTCAAATCCATCACAGTCGCACGACCGTTCGCTACCTAAACGGTCAACTCATCCCAACCGCACCGACTCGACATCAGCCCAGCTTCTGAGCCAGTTCGGTGAACTCCCCCCATGACGCTCCCGGCGTCCGCGGATCCCACAGCTTCTGCCCCAGCGCCCGCACCGGCATACGGATCCCCGAGGCCACCTGGTCCTGGGTCTGGGAGTTCGCGAGATCGCACCAGACCGCGAAGGAGCCGCCGAGGATCTGGTCGTCGTACTCCTTGGAGACCGGGGTCGTGCCGCGCAGGACGAGCGGGGTCCACTGCTCGTAGATGCGCTGACCGGTCGGGTAGACGAACTGGTTGGGCTGACCGAGGACGTAGTAGAGGAACTCGTCGTTGTAGTTGATCACCTTGCGGCCGTCCCGCAGGTACTCGGTGGGCTGGCGGGCACCGATCTCCTTGCCCGTCCAGTACGCGACCTGGATGTCGTCGGCGGCCTGGACGGCACCCCCGGGGAAGAAGCCGTCGTTCCAGGCCCGCATCGTCCGGTCGTGCCCGCGCATCAGCTTGGCGCGGTCGTTGAGCCAGCCGGTCGCCAGGTCCGCGACGCCCGCGTTCGCCCCGTACTCCTTCTTCGCGGCGGCGGCCAGCTGCGGATACGACGCCTCGGGGTTCGAGACCATCAGCGCCCGGTACTCGTCGGCGCCGAGGTGCCAGTAACGCCCGGGAAACAGCTCCGCGTACTCGTTCAGCAGCTCGTCCACGAGGTCCGCCGCCGCGGGCTTGGAGATGTCGACGGCCCCTTGCGCGGCCACGCCGTTCACGTTGCGCAGCTGGAGATCGGGGTGCGCGTCGAGCACCGCGCCGAGGTGGCCCGGCGAGTCGATCTCGGGGACGACGGTGATGTGCCGGCTCGCGGCGAGGTCGAGGATGCGGCGCACCTCGGCCTTGGTCAGGTGCTGCTCCGACACGACCTCGGGATGCTTGTCGGACTCGATCCGGAAGCCCTGATCGTCGGAGAAGTGCAGTCCGAGCTGGTTGTACTTCAGATCGCCCAGCTCACGGATCCGGTCCTCGATCCACCCGGCCGTGAAGTGCTTGCGCGCGATGTCCAGCATGAACCCGCGCTGAGGCTTCGCCGGGCTGTCGCGTACGACTCCCTCGGGCGCCGTACCGTCCGCCCGCACCGCCTGCTTCAGGGTGCGCGTCCCGTAGAACACGCCCGCGTCGGCAGGACCGCTGATCCGTACCCGCCCGTCCTTGACGGCCATCGTGTACGACTCGGCTCCGGCGTCCTCGTCGGTGAGGGCCAGCTGTACGTCTCCGGCGCGGGCGTCCGCCGTCCCCGCGTACCTGAGCTTCAGCTCCCCGGCGAGCAGCCGCCCCTCGTCCGCGAGGTCGGTGTCGTTCACGACCACCCGGCTCCCGTCGGCCGGACGCCAGCCGGGTCCGCGGGCGGGGGTGTGCTCGCGTACGGCCGGGATCGTACGAGGCGTCTTCGACATCGGGTACGTACGACTGGGCGAGGGCGAGGCCGTCGGCGGGTCCGTGGGCTGCTGTGCCACCGGGGCTCCATTGCCCCCGCTCGGCCACAGAGCGACCGTCACAGCCGCGGCTCCCGCCACGACCGCTCCGGTCCCGGCCAACAGAGGCCTCCGACTCCAGACCGACCGGGGCCTTTGACCCGTCTTCGCCCGGCGCCTACGCCCGTTCACCACAGATCACCCAATCACTTGCCCTGCTTGTCCCCCGCGAACCTACGAACCTAGGCCCTCAGCTCACCACGCCACCGTCCACCACACGATCCGAAACTCTGCCGTCCGGGTGAAATTCGGGCATCCGACGGACAGCTTCCGTCAGCCTCGATAGCGTGAATGTCACATCTCACACTTGATCCACTCCCGAATCATGCGTGAGGCCCCCACAGGAGCTTCACCGATACCGCTGAGGAACCCACGCTGCCTGCGCACCGTCCTTCTCGCCACTCGGGGCAGGTCGTCACTCTGCCCGGCCAGACCCGCTCCAGACCGAGCCCCACAGGCCTGGAGCGGTTCAACGCCGCACCCGCGGACGACGCCGAACGGGCCCTGCTCGCCTGCTGCGGCAGCCACCGCTGGGCCCGCCGACTCGCCGCCCACCGCCCCTACCCGGACCTGGCCGCCCTGCTCGCAGCGGCCGACGAGGCGGCATACGACCTGACCCCCGCCGACCTCTCCGAGGCCTTGGCCCGCGAGCCCCTTCCCCACCTCCCCGACGACGCGTACGCCGCGGCGCACACGGCACTGAGCGCGGCCCACGCGGCGTACGAGAGCCGCTTCGGCCATGTGTTCGTCATCTGCTTGGACGACACGTCCCCCGAGGAGACCCTCGACCAGGTGCTCGCCGCCATCCGGTCACGTTTGGCAAACGATCCCGAGGAGGAACGTTGCCTCACGGCCGAGGAGCTGCGTTGCCTGGCAAAGGGCCGCTTGACACGCATGGCCCGCACAGGAGCGCCCCTTTAAGGGCGCGGGGAACTGCGCGAGCAACCCACAACCAACCCGCACCCGGCAACGAACCAGTCGCCCAGCCCCGTAAGCCGCCCTCCCCCGGCGGGTAGCCGTCCGCTGCCTTTTTGATCACATCCGGTAGGCCCGCTGTAAGCATCCCGACAGCACGTCGCTACGATGGCCAGGGCCGGTGGACCGTACCCGGCCGGGCCCGACCGACAGCACAAGCCGGCGCGGCCCCAATCCCCGCTCCCGGAGGAACTTCCGTGCCGGCTGGAACGCTGTACCGCGGCCGGGAAGGAATGTGGTCCTGGGTGGCTCATCGAGTCACCGGCGTCCTCATCTTCTTCTTCCTGTTCGTACACGTGCTGGACACCGCTCTCGTCCGTGTCTCCCCCGAGGCCTACGACGAGGTAGTAGCCACCTACAAGACGCCCATCGTCGCGCTGCTGGAGTACGGCCTCGTCGCCGCCATCCTCTTCCACGCGCTCAACGGTCTGCGGGTCATCGCCGTCGACTTCTGGTCCAAGGGCCCGCGCTACCAGAAGCAGATGCTCTGGACGGTCGTCGGTGTCTGGGTCGTGCTGATGGTCGGGGCGCTGTACCCGATTCTCGGCCACGCCGTCCGCGAAGTCCTCGGGAGCTGAGCCTGATGTCCACTACTGAGAAGACCGCCGCCTCCGGCATCGGCCCCATCGAGGGCGATGGCGAACTGGCGTACAGCGTCGACAACCCGGCGCCGTACATCGAGGCCCCACGCCAGCGCACCAAGAAGACCCCGAAGTCGACCCGTGGCAACTTCGAGATGGCCGCGTGGCTGTTCATGCGGCTGTCCGGCATCGTCCTGGTCGTCCTGGTCATCGGCCACCTGCTGATCCAGCTCGTCCTCGACGGCGGCGTCTCCAAGATCGGCTTCGCCTTCGTGGCGGGCCGCTGGGCGTCCCCGTTCTGGCAGACCTGGGACCTCGCCATGCTCTGGCTGGCGATGCTGCACGGCGCCAACGGCCTGCGTACGGTCATCAACGACTACGCGGAGCGGCCGAACACCCGGCTGTGGCTCAAGGGCCTGCTCTACACCGCCACGGTGTTCACCATCCTGCTGGGCACGCTGGTGATCTTCACCTTCGACCCGAACATCCGCTAGATCCGGGGCTACGAGACTCATGAAGATCCATAAGTACGACACCGTCATCGTCGGCGCGGGCGGCGCCGGCATGCGCGCGGCCATCGAGTCGACGAAGCGCAGCCGGACCGCGGTGCTCACGAAGCTCTACCCGACCCGCTCCCACACGGGCGCCGCGCAGGGCGGCATGGCCGCCGCGCTGGCCAACGTGGAGGAGGACAACTGGGAGTGGCACACCTTCGACACGGTCAAGGGCGGTGACTACCTGGTCGACCAGGACGCCGCCGAGATCCTGGCGAAGGAGGCCATCGACGCCGTCCTCGACCTGGAGAAGATGGGCCTGCCGTTCAACCGGACCCCGGGCGGCACCATCGACCAGCGCCGCTTCGGCGGCCACTCCCGCAACCACGGCGAGGCCCCGGTCCGCCGGTCCTGCTACGCGGCGGACCGCACCGGCCACATGATCCTCCAGACGCTGTACCAGAACTGCGTGAAAGAGGGCGTGGAGTTCTTCAACGAGTTCTACGTCCTGGACCAGCTGATCACCGAGGTCGACGGCGTCAAGCGGTCGGCGGGCGTGGTCGCGTACGAGCTGGCCACCGGCGAGATCCACGTCTTCCAGGCGAAGGCCGTGATCTACGCCTCCGGCGGCACCGGCAAGTTCTTCAAGGTGACGTCGAACGCGCACACCCTCACCGGTGACGGCCAGGCGGCCTGCTACCGGCGCGGGCTGCCGCTGGAGGACATGGAGTTCTTCCAGTTCCACCCGACCGGCATCTGGCGCATGGGCATCCTGCTGACGGAGGGCGCCCGCGGTGAGGGCGGCATCCTGCGCAACAAGGACGGCGAGCGCTTCATGGAGAAGTACGCGCCGGTCATGAAGGACCTCGCCTCGCGTGACGTCGTCTCCCGGTCCATCTACACCGAGATCCGGGAGGGCCGCGGCTGCGGTCCCGAGGGCGACCACGTCTACCTGGACCTGACCCACCTGCCGCCGGAGCAGCTCGACGCCAAGCTCCCGGACATCACCGAGTTCGCCCGTACGTACCTCGGCATCGAGCCGTACACGGACCCGATCCCGATCCAGCCCACCGCGCACTACGCGATGGGCGGCATCCCGACGAACGTCCAGGGCGAGGTGCTGGCCGACAACACCACGGTCGTGCCCGGTCTGTACGCGGCCGGCGAGGTCGCCTGCGTGTCCGTGCACGGCGCCAACCGGCTCGGCACCAACTCGCTGCTCGACATCAACGTCTTCGGCAAGCGGGCCGGCATCGCCGCCGCCGAGTACTCCGCGAAGAGCGACTACGTCGAGCTTCCCGAGGACCCGGCGGCGTTCGTGCAGGAGCGGGTCGAGATGCTGCGCGACGCCACGGGCAACGAGCGGGTCTCGGACATCCGCCGCGAGCTGCAGGACTGCATGGACGCCAACGTGATGGTGTTCCGCACCGAGCAGACGATCAAGACGGCGGTCGAGAAGATCGCCGAGCTGCGCGAGCGCTACCTGAACGTCTCGGTCCAGGACAAGGGCAAGCGGTTCAACACCGACCTCCTGGAGGCCATCGAGCTGGGCAACCTGCTCGACCTCGCCGAGGTCATGGCCGTCTCCGCGCTCGCCCGCAAGGAGTCCCGCGGCGGTCACTACCGCGAGGACTACCCGAACCGCGACGACGTCAACTTCATGCGCCACACCATGGCGTACCGCGAGGTGGGCGACGACGGCACCGAGACCGTCCGTCTCGACTACAAGCCGGTCGTCCAGACCCGCTACCAGCCGATGGAGCGTAAGTACTGATGGCAACCCCGACCCTCGACAAGGAAGACGCCAAGCCCGAGCCGGGCTTCGCCGACTCCCCGTACATCACGGTCACCTTCCGGATCCGCCGCTTCAACTCGGAGGTCTCCGCGGAGGCGACCTGGGAGGACTTCCAGGTCGAGATCGACCCGAAGGAGCGCGTCCTCGACGCTCTGCACAAGATCAAGTGGGACATGGACGGGACGCTGACGTTCCGCCGCTCCTGCGCGCACGGCATCTGCGGCTCGGACGCCATGCGGATCAACGGCAAGAACCGCCTCGCCTGCAAGACGCTGATCAAGGACATCAACCCCGAGAAGCCGATCACGGTGGAGCCCATCAAGGGCCTGACGGTCCTGAAGGATCTCGTGGTCGACATGGATCCGTTCTTCCAGGCGTACCGCGATGTGATGCCCTTCCTGATCACGAAGGACACGAACGAGCCGACGCGTGAGCGTCTGCAGTCGGCGGAGGACCGGGAACGCTTCGACGACACGACGAAGTGCATCCTGTGCGCGGCCTGCACATCCTCGTGCCCGGTGTTCTGGAACGACGGCCAGTACTTCGGCCCGGCCGCCATCGTCAACGCCCACCGCTTCATCTTCGACTCGCGCGACGAGGCCGGTGAGCAGCGGCTGGAGATCCTCAACGACAAGGACGGCGTGTGGCGTTGCCGTACGACGTTCAACTGCACGGACGCCTGTCCGCGCGGTATCGAGGTCACGAAGGCGATCCAGGAAGTGAAGCGGGCGCTGATCACGCGCCGCTACTGAGTTCCTGCTGAGTTCGCCTGCTCGGCCCTCGCGTGTTCGGCTGTGAGTGGGTGTCAGCCTCGCAGGACGCGGCCCTGCTTGTCGGTGCGGTCGTTGCTCGTGAAGAACAGGATCGCGTCGATCAGGGCCCAGATGCCGAGGCCACCGCAGGTGAGGAGCTGGGCGACGCCCACGCCGACGGAACCGACGTAGAAGCGGCCGATGCCCAGACCGCCCAGGAAGAGCTGGAGGACGCCCGCGATGACCTTGGACTTGTCGGAGTACGGGCGGCCCTGCGGGTCGTAGCCGAACGGGGCGTCAGGGGCCTTGGGGACAGACATGCGTGTTGCTCCTGGCATACAGAGGATGTGGAACGGAATGTTCCGAGCGGTCGCAGGAGGAAACCCGCGACAAACTGCACGCCTGCGCTTGTCCCCCCTGCGGATCATGAAGCCTAGGGGTGCGGAGGGGGCGGGAGGAGAGTGGTGAGGTGATCGTATTGATTCTGTGATCCGTTGACCGAAAGGTCACTTGACACTTGTCGAAGTCCGGTGCGATATGGCGCGCCGAGGGGACCGCAGGCCCCAAGGGGCGCGGAGAACTGCGCGACCAGCCACGACGGACCCGCAGCGTCAAACCGCCCAACCCGCGGAGCGCTCAGTGAAGGTTGCGGACCACGGTCCACGCAACCGCCACGACAAGCACCAACGTCTGGGCAGCGCGGCCGAGTTCAGGCCGCCAACGTCGGCCGCGCAGGCCCTCGACGGCCCACCGGCCCAGCAGGGCCAGCGCAAACGGCGAGGCCAGCAGCAGGACCCGGTTGTCGTGCCACGCGGCACTGAAGTGGCCGTGCATCAGGTCGTACACCATGCGGGTGCCGCCGCAGGCCGGGCAGAGCAGCCCGGTGACGAGGCGAAAGGGGCACTGGGGCAGCAGATGCCCTGGCTCGTGCGGATCGGTGCCGTAGAGATAGCAGGCACCGGCGGCACCGGCGACGAACACGGCAAGCGGTGCCGTCGCCGGGTGCCGCAGAACGGATCCGGGCACGGATCCGGGCTCAGCCGCCACGCAGGACCCGCCCCTGGGCGTCCGTGTTGTTGCTGCCGGTCAGCAGGATGATGCCGTCGATCAGCGCCCAGATGCCGAGGCCGCCGCAGGTGAAGAGCTGGGCGAGACCGATACCCACGTGGCCGATGTAGAACCGGCCGATGCCCAGCGAGCCCAGCGTCAGCTGGAGCACTCCGGCGACGACCTTCGACTTGTCGGAGTACGGCCGCCCGTAGGGGTCGTAGCCGTACGGGGCGTTCGGGTCACCCGTGTACATGCCGGGCTGCTGCGGCACAGCACCCGGCGGCGGGTAGCCGCCGCCCTGCGGGTATCCGTAGCCGGGCTGCTGCTGGTACGGGCCCTGCTGCGAGTACGGGCCCTGCTGCTGCCCGCCGCCATAGGGGTTCTGCCCCTGACCAGGATTGGGGTTGGCGTTCGGATACCCGTACCCCGGCGGCTGGTTCGGGGGCTGCGGGGGCTGCTCACTCAAGGCAACGACTCCTGTGTTCCGGTGCTCGGTGATCCGGCACGCGAGAAAATAGACACGACCGCTCGTCATGTTGTCAGGCTGGGCCGGACGAGGGCCAGCCTGGGTTGCGACTTGCCCGTACAAATGACTACGTCCTGCCTGTACGGACTGCCGTGCCGGCCCCTCAACTTCCGTTCTCACGGGTCCAGTTGCTGTGACTGACGGGACTCTTGTTACAGACTGGACCCATGCCATCCCTGAGGAAGACCGCCGCCGCGCTGGCAGCCGCCACCGCGGTGCTGTTCGCGATACCCCCCACGGCCTCGGCAGGCCCTGCCCCGCACGACACGCACGGCACGCTCGTACGGGAGAACTTCGACCGCGTTCCCCTCGGCCCGGTCACCGCGGGCCACGGCTGGACCACCGACACGGAGGGAGGCACGCTGACCGTCGCGCCCAGCGCCACCGGTCACGGCCGCGAACTCCGTATCCGCACCGAAGGCAACGGCCGCGCCTTCGTCGTCTTCGACGACCTCGCCCCGCCCGGCAACAGCTTCTGGGCCCGCATGCGCCTGCGCGTGGCCGACTTCCCCACCGCCCCCGACTGGGCCCACTGGACCATCGCGGAGGCCTCCGGCTCCGACTCCCCCACGCTGGTCCGTCCCCTCGGCGGCCAGTACGCCCCCACCGAGAAGGGCAACTTCTTCGGCGTCGGCTCGGACCTGGGCCCCACCGGCGACTGGACCTCCTGGAAGACCTCATCCCCCGCGGTCGCCGGAAAGTGGCAGTGCGCCGAGTTCCACCTGGACGCCACCGACAACCGAGTCACCGTCTATCTGAACGGCGTCGAACAACCCGACCTGACGGTCTCCACCAACAACCACGGCGGCACCGCGGACGACTTCGTCTTCCCGACCTTCGACAAGCTGAAGCTGGGCTGGCAGCTCTACCAGTCCGACCCCACCCCGTCCTCGTACGACGTCCGCCTGGACGACATCGCCGTGAGCACGCAACGCGTGGGCGGCTGCGGGTCCTGACCCTGGCGTCGACTTCCCGATGGAGCGGGCCGCGGGCCGACCTCCCCGCGGCCCGCTCCGTCGGCGTCGACCACTCGATCGGGTGAGCTGTCGCCACTCCGCCGCACACATAGCCCTCAGCACACCAGGGTACTAGTATATGTACGTACTGCATGGGGAAAGCCCATGACCTGGCATCTTGAAATGGCTGCGGAAGTTCGCGATGGGCTGCACGAGCTGCGCAAGGACGACTGCACCACGGCACGGCTCGTGGGCCAGGCGATCCAGGCTCTCGTTGAGGAAGGGCCCGACCTCGGACGTCCGTTGGTGGACCGGATCAAGGGTTCGGCCCTGCGCCTCCTCAAGGAGCTACGCCCTGGTTCGTGCGGGAGCACTGAGATCCGGATCCTGTTCGCCTTCGACCCGGAACGCAGTGCGGTCCTCCTCGTCGCCGGCGACAAGGCCGGGCAATGGGCGGAGTGGTATCGCCGCACGATTCCGCTCGCCGAGGAACGCTATACAGAGTGGCTGGACCACCTGGCCCGGCGCCGGAAGAAGGAGGAATCGAAGTGACCAGCTTCCACTCCTGGGACGAGGTCAAGCGCGAGGTCTTCGACGCCGATGACCTTGAAGACATCGCCGTGGGCGCCCGACGCATGGTGGCCGAGGCACGCGCACACAGACTCGCCGAGATGCGCAGGCAGCTCGGACTCACTCAGCGCGAAGTGGCCAACCGCATGCACGTGAGGCAGGAACGGGTCTCCGCCATCGAGCGCGGCAGGACAACCTCCGCGGAGGTGGGAACGGTCGCCGCCTATGTCGCGGCGCTGGGCGGGGAGTTGGAGATCGTCGCCAACTTCAACGGCACGCGCGTGGTCGTGGCGTAGGGCGCCACTGGCTGGGCGGACTTGCCGAAGTCCACCCAGCCACCGCGCCCCCAGGGGGCCGCAGGCCCTCAAGGGGCGCGGGGCTGTATCAATGTGCGGCTCCGCCGCGCGGGCGCGACCGGCCACAACGAACCCGCAGCTTAAAACTGCCTGACCCAGCGGAGCGCCTAGGCTCTGGTGCCGTGCCAGTAGCGAAAGACAGTACGGGTGAAGACGGGTCCGCGGAGTCACAGGAACCGCAGGCATCCCGTACGCCCGCGAAGAGCGAGCAGACGCGGGCCCTGATCCTGGAGACGGCGATGCGGCTGTTCCAGGAGCGGGGTTACGACAAGACGACGATGCGGGCCATCGCCAAGGAGGCCGGGGTCTCCGTCGGCAACGCGTACTACTACTTCGCCGGCAAGGAACATCTGATCCAGGGCTTCTACGACCGGATCGGCGTCGAACACCAGGTGGCGGTCCGGGCCGTGCTGGAGGGTGAGACGGATCTGGAGGCCCGGTTCGCCGGGATCCTCAAGGCGTGGCTGGACGTCGCCGAGCCCTACCACGAGTTCGCGGTGCAGTTCTTCAAGAACGCGGCCGACCCCGACAGCCCGCTCAGCCCCTTCTCCCCGGAGTCGGAGCACGCGCGCGTGGAGGCCATCAGCGTCTGCCGGGAGGTGCTCACCGGCTCCAAGGCCAAGGTCCCGGCCGAACTGCGGGACATCCTCCCGGAGTTGCTGTGGCTCTCCCAGATGGGGCTCGTCCTGTACTGGGTCTTCGACCGCACCGAAGGCCGCGAACGCAGCTACCGGCTCGCCGAACGCGGCGCCCGCCTCATCGCCCTGGGCATCTCCCTGGCCCGCTTCCGCGCGCTGCGCCCACTGGTCCGCGAGGTGCACGAACTGTTCACGGACTTCCTGCCGGGGATGACGAACGCGCTGCCCGACCCGATGAGGAGGCCCAAGGCCTGAGCACCTTGGGCCTCCTCATCGAGCAAGCAAACAGCGAGCAGGCGAACAGCTCGTCAGTTCACCGCATCCACCTCGTCTTCCGCGAGTTCCACGTCGTACACCAGCGGCCCCTCGCCGACCGTCACAGAACGGGCGCGGGTAGCATGCCCGGGAGCCGTGGCCGACAGGAGGTAGGAGCCCGGCGCGGGCACCGAGACGATGTACGAGCCGTCGGCCAGGGAGGTCACCTGGTCGAGCCGGAGGCCGCCGCCCTGGGAGTGCAGGGTCAGTACGGCCCCCTCGACCGGCTCCCCGTCCGCACCGCGCACGAAGCCGTGGACCACGGTGGAGTGCCCCTCATCGTCGGGCACGCGCGCGTGGGGCACGTTTTCGACAGCCCCGACGGACCCGACGGCCTCCTCCCGGGGCTCCACCGCGAGATGCGGCAGCCGCTTCTCCAGCCAGTCCGGCAGCCACCAGTTGGAGTTCCCGAGCAGATGCATCGCGGCCGGCACCAGTGCCGTACGCAGGATGAACGCGTCGAGCGCGACGGCCGCGGCCAGCCCGATGCCCGCCATCGCACCTTCCATGTCGCCGCTGAGCACGAAGGCGGAGAAGACGCAGATCATGATCAGAGCGGCGCAGTTGATGACCCGGCTGGTCTCGGCGAGGCCGACCCGGACCGCCCGCGCGTTGTCCTTGGTGTGCACCCACTCCTCGTGCATTCGGCTCACCAGGAACACCTGGTAGTCCATCGAGAGCCCGAAGAGCAGCGACAGCATGATGACCGGCAGGAAGGCTGTGATCGGCCCCTCCTTGCCGATGCCGAGGAGTTCGGTACCCCAGCCCCACTGGAAGATCGCCACCAGTACACCGAA
This sequence comes from Streptomyces yerevanensis, assembly GCF_000716805.1. Taxonomy (NCBI): domain Bacteria; kingdom Bacillati; phylum Actinomycetota; class Actinomycetes; order Kitasatosporales; family Streptomycetaceae; genus Streptomyces; species Streptomyces yerevanensis. Next base: position 64,115 of record NZ_JNWJ01000039.1, read on the forward strand.
CGACGCGGCTGCCGCGATCAGGTTCATCAGGGCGGCCGTCAACGGAACCACCAGGGAGCGGAAGGCCACCAGGAGGAGCAGGAAGCCGAGCGTGATGATCGCCGCGATGAAGTACGGCAGCCGGTCGCCGGTCACGGACGCGAAGTTCTTGAAGACGGCGGTCACTCCGCCCACATGGGCCTCGGTCCCGGACTCCGGGATCACGTCGTCCCGCAGCCGGTCGATCAGCTGGTCCGTCTGCTCGGACTGCGGTGATGTGGTCGGCACGACCTGGATCACCGTGATGCCCTGGGAGGGCGGCGCGGCGGCGACCTGCGCGACACCCTCCGTCGAGCGGATGGCGGAGACGAGCGCGTCCGTGTCGCCGCGTTCCGCGACCACCTGGAGCGGGCCGTTGAAGCCGGGCCCGAAGCCCTCGGCGAGCAGGTCGTACGCCTGTCGTGTGGTCGTCGACTCCTGGTGGTTGCCCTGGTCGGTGGCGCCGAGCCGGAGCGACAGGACGGGCAGCGCCAGGATCACCATCGCGACCAGTGCCGTGACGGCGACCGAGCGCGGGCGCCTCTCGACGAACGCGGACCAGCGTGCCGCAAGCCCGCTCGCCTCCTCGGACTCCGGTCCCGCGGCGGCGAGCCGGCGCCGCTGCCTGCGGCTGAGGACGCGCATGCCGAGCAGTCCCAGGAGCGCGGGCAGCAGGGTCGTCGCGGCCAGGACGCTCAGGACGACCGTCAGCGAGGTCGCGATGACCACGCCGTCCAGGAAGCGCATGTTCATCACCAGCATTCCGGCGAGCGCGATGCACACCGTGCCGCCCGCGAACAGCACCGCCCGGCCCGAGGTGTTGAGGGCCGTGACGGCCGCCTCCTCGGGTTTCATCCCGCGCAGGATGCCCTTCCGGTGCCGCGTCACGATGAACAGCGCGTAGTCGATACCGACGCCGAGGCCGATCAACGAGCCGAGCAGCGGGGCGACTTCGGGTACGTCGGTGACATGGCTGAGCAGCGAGGTCGCCATGAGGCCTGTGCCGAGCGCCGCGATCGCGACGACGAGCGGCAGGAGCATCGCGTAGAGCGAGCCGAAGGCGATGAAGAGGACGACGGCCGCGGCCACGATGCCGACCAACTCGGCGATGCCCGTGGGCGGCTCCTGGACGCGGGTGATCGCCTGACCGCCCAGCTCCACCTGGAGACCGGCGCGTTCGGCGTCCTGCGCCGTGTCGACGACGTCCTCCACCAGCTCCTTGGGCACACCGTTCGCCTGCTCGGTGAAGGTCACCTGGGCGTAGGCGATCCGCCCGTTCTCACTGATCTGTGCGGCCCCCTGGGCGGCGTACGGGCTGCTGACCTCGCCGACGCCCTCCATCCGCCCGATCTCTTCGAGCGCGGGCTCGATCCGGGAGCGTACGGACTCGTCCCGTACCGTTCCGTCGTCGACCTTCCACACCACGGTGTCGGTGTCGCCCGCCCTCTGCGGGAAGGCCTTCTCCATCAGGTCGTACGCGCGTGTGGAGTCCGTGTTCGGGAGGGAGAAGCTGTCCGCGTAGTCCGTGCCCGCGGCGGAACCCGCGAAGCCCACGCCGAACAAGGCCCCCACCCACAGCAACAGGACCACCAGCCGGTGCCGATAGCACCACCGTGCCAATGTCGCCACGCCTCAACGCTCCTTAGTTGTCGGTCGGTTGGTCCCCCAGGTCCTGCGGCTCAGCATCGACTGCACGGCGCGGGCGTGGACACGGCAGGGCCATGACTCTCAAGGAACTCCAAAGAGCGCGGCGGCCCCGCTGTCAGTGCCCCGGCCGATACTGGGGACATGACCGCTCACATGGGGCACGAGGGGGAGGCCGGGGACATGGGCGCGCACGAGGGGGCCACCGTCCTGGTCGTCGAGGACGAGCCGAGCATCGCCGACGTCCTGGCCATCGCCCTGCGCTACCACCGCTTCGAGGTGATGACGGCGGGCACCGTCCGCCAGGCGCTGACTCTCGCCGAGCGCACGCGCCCCGACGCCGCGCTCCTCGACGTGATGCTGCCGGACGGCGACGGCCGGGCGCTTGGCCGCGAACTGCGCGAGCGCCGGCCGGACCTGGCGCTGGTGTTCCTGACCGCGCGGGACGCGCCCGCGGAGATCGTCGGTGCGCTCGGCTTCGGCGACGACTACATCACCAAGCCGTTCAACATCGACGAGGTCGTCGCCCGGATCACCGCGGTCCTGCGCCGCACCCGCCCGGCCGACGTCCTCCCCCAGCGCCCGCCCCTGCGCTACGGCGACCTGGAGCTGGACGAGACGACGTACTCCGTGCACCGCGCCGGCCGCTCGGTGGAGCTCACCCCGACGGAGTACGCGCTGCTGCGCTTCCTGGTGCGCAACGACGGACGGATCGTGCCCAAGGAGCAACTCCTGCGCCATGTCTGGCAGTACGAGCACTCGGCCGAGTCGACGGTCGTGGAGACGTACATCAGCTATCTGCGGCGCAAGCTCGACTCCCTCGGCGCGCCCGTGATCACGACCCGCCGAGGCGTGGGTTACGGGCTCGCATGACCATCAGGGGCCTGTGCCGCAAAGGTAGCCATTCACTGCGCGGCCGGCTGACGCTGGCGAACGTGGCGATGCTGGCGCTGGGCATCGTCGTGGCGACCGCGGGGAGCCTGATGGGCATGCGGACCTACCTGCTGGACAGCGTCGACACCCAACTGATGGCGAGCCGCGACTCGATCGGGAACTCCAAGCTCACCCTCGAGCAGGTCGACTCGCTGAGCGCCCTGGCCGCCGTACGCGCCCGGGTCTCGCCCACTCCCTCCGACAAGGAGGCGGACGCCGACTCGTGGGTGCAGGACGGCATCTTCGTGGCGGTGGACGATCAGGGGCGTCCCGCGGCCATCGGCCCCTTCGCGCCCACCGAAACCCAGCGCGCGCTCGCCGCGGCGGTGGACGATCCGGCCGCCCTCACCGGCGACGAGGAACCGCACGACCTCAGACTGGACGGCACCCCCTACCGGGTCTCCGCCGCGCCCCTGGCCGACGGCACCACGGTGCTGATGGCCAGGTCGACCGGGTCCGTGCACGAGGTGATCCGCAAGGCTGCCGTACTCGACTTCACCGTCGGCGCCCTGCTGCTCGCGCTGCTCGGCGTACTGACGATGCTCAGCGTGCGGCGCCGGATGCGCCCCCTGGAGGACATGGTGGAGACCTCGTCGGCGATAGCCGAAGGGGATCTGACCCGCCGGGTGCCCTCCAGCCGGCATCCCACCGAGGAGGTCGAGCAGTTGCGGCTCGCCCTCAACTCGATGCTGCACCAGGTCGAGTCGGCGTACCGCACACGCGAGCACAGCGCGGCCCAGCTGCGCCGTTTCGTCGCGGACGCCTCGCACGAGCTGCGTACGCCGCTGTCGGCGATCCGCGGCTATCTCCAGCTGTACGACAAGGGGATGCTGCGCGAACCGGGCGAGCGCAAGCGGGCCTGGGACCGGATGAACTGCGAGGCCGACCGCATGGGCCGCCTCGTCGACGAGCTGCTCACCCTGGCGCGCCTCGACCAGCAGCCCGAACTGCGCTTCAAGAACGTCGACTTGAGCCGTCTCGTGCGCGACGCCGCCGAGGACCTGCGGGCCCAGCAGCCGGACCGCCCGGTGACGGTGGACGCCGCCGGTGCCCTGCTCGTACAGGCCGACGAGTCGGGACTGCGCCAGGTCCTCGGCAACCTCGTCGGCAACATACGCACGCACACGCCCGCCGACGTACCGGCCACCCTCGCGCTGGAGCGCCAGGACGGGGTCGTACGGCTGTGTGTCGCGGACGAGGGGCCGGGGCTTGCTCAGGAGGACGCGGCGCGGATCTTCGACCGGTTCTTCCGGGCGGGCGGCGGTGCGGGCAGCGGCCTGGGGATGGCGATCGTGCAGGGCGTGGTGACCGCGCACGGGGGCGAGGTCACGGTCCGGACGGCTCCGGGCAAGGGGCTGGCGGTGACGGTGACACTGCCGGGCCGGACGGGGGGCTGACGGCTGGGAGGCCGGATCCCGGAGGCGGTCAGGCCTCTGGGAGTCCGACTCCCGGGGCCGTCAGGCCTGCCTGGAGGCCAGTTCCACGATCGTGACGTCGGACGGCGCGCCCACCCGCGTCGGCGGCCCCCACGCGCCGGCGCCCCTGGAGACGTACAACTGTGTGTCGCCGTAGCGCTCCAGGCCCGCGACGGTCGGGTTGGCGAGGGCCGCGACGAAGTTGCCGGGCCAGAGCTGGCCGCCGTGCGAGTGGCCGGAGAGCTGGAGGTCCACGCCGTGGTCCACGGCGTCGTGGATCTGCACCGGCTGATGGGCGAGCAGCACACACGCGCGTGCCCGGTCGCGGTCGCCCAGCGCCTTCTCGAAGTCGGGTCCCTGCCCCTCGTCCTCACCCGATACGTCGTTGACACCGGCGAGGTCGAAGCCGGGCAGCTCCGTGCGCACGTTCTCCATCGGCGTCATTCCCAGTTCGCGTACGTGCTCGACCCATTGTTCGGCACCGGAGATGTACTCGTGGTTGCCGGTGACGAAGTACGAGCCGTGCCGCGCCCTCAGCTGGGCGAGCGGCGCGGCGGCGGGCCCGAGGTCCTTCACGGAGCCGTCGACGAGATCTCCCACGACCGCGATGAGGTCGGGCTGAGTCGAGTTGATGGTGTCGACGACCTTCTGGGCGAACCCACGCCCGAGCACGGGGCTCAGGTGGATATCGCTGACCACGGCGATCCGGAACCCGTGCGCGCTCCGCGGCAGCTTGGCGAGCGGCACGGTCACCCGCTTCACCTTCGGCCCGCGCAGCACGCCGTACGTCCCGTATCCGACCGTCCCCAACGCGGCGGCGGCAGCGGCACCACCGACGACACGCGACACGAACAGACGCCGGGAGGGACCACTGGCGGCAGGACCGGACGTGGCCGCGGCCTGCGAACCGTCGTCAGGAGTGTCCTCGCCACCATCACCCTGGCCCTCGCCCTCGGAAACGGGCTTCGCTGCGCCGGAACCGGGCTTCCCCGCCCCCGCCCCCACGACGGCATCAGGCGCGGCAACGGCCACCGGCTCGCGCTCGCCCACTGCTTCAGGTGCGTCAGGTACGTCAGACGCTGAACGTCGCTCGACAACCCGCCGTACGAGGGGCCGTACGACCTCTCCCACGAGCAACGCGAGCGTGAGGTAGAGCATGATGGCCAGCCAAAGGAACCCCGGCCACCCGAGCACCTGTTGGAGCCAGAACGGCGCCCCGCTCCGCTCGGCGGCCATCGCCGCGACGAAGAGCAGCGGCCCGGCGATGAACACGGCCGTGCCCACTCGCCGGGCGAGCCCCGGCCCGGTGGTCGTGTCGCGCACCAGACGACGCCACATGTACCAATGCAGCCCGCCGAAAAGGGCCAGAACCAGCAAGATGATGAGCACAAAGACGATGGTCACGCGGAGGCTCCCGTTATGACGTGCGGTGAATGGCGCGAACTCCGCGCAACCCGATGAACCCGACGACCGTCCCAAGGACAAAGGAGACAACGGCGAGCGTCAGGTGCACCCAGAAGTACCCAGTCGGATCGCCCGCGTCGTCGAAGGCGAGCCCGCTCCCGTCCGCCCACAAGTTCTTGACGAAAGTGATCCAGATGACCCAGCTCCACACCCCGAAGGCGAGCAGGAACCAGGAGACGGGACGGCTGAGCTTCATACGTTCAGTATCGCTGCCGTCGAGTGGTGACCGCGTCCGGGGTGAGGAGACCCACAGCGAAGTGGGCCACAGTGGAGAGGGCGGCAGCGAGGAGGGCGGTGCGGCTTCCCGCCCAGGGCCAGGTACGTTCTCGTCCGTGTCCGCCATGAAAAAGACCGCCAAGTCCTCCTTGCTGGTCACTTCCGCCACCTTGCTGACCTTGTCGCTCACCGCGACCGCGATCGCCGGCGGGCCCGCTGTCGCGGACGGAACGCCGACACCGAGTCAGAAAACGTCCCCGAAGGCCAGCACATCGCCCACCGCCACGCCCCCGGCGGACATGTCGACCGTGGGCGGCGCCCAACTCGGCAAGGCGGGCACCCAGGTGAACCTCGGCACCGGTGCCCCGGTGCTCCCGAAGGACCTGAGCGCGCGCTCCTGGATCGTCGCGGACGCCGAGTCCGGCGATGTCCTGGCCGCGCACAACGCGCACTGGCGGCTGGCCCCGGCGAGCACCTTGAAGATGCTGTTCGCGGACACGCTGCTGCCGAAGTTCGGCAAGGACGAGAAGCACAAGGTGGTGCCCTCCGATCTGGCGGGCATCGGCCCGGGCTCCAGCATGGTCGGCATCAAGGAGGACGAGACGTACACGGTCCACGATCTGTGGCTCGGTGTCTTCCTTCGCTCCGGCAACGACGCCGTACGCGTGCTGTCCGCGATGAACGGCGGCGTCGAGCAGACCGTCGAGGACATGAACGCGCACGCCGAGGAGCTCCAGGCCCTCGACACGCATGTGGTCAGCCCGGACGGCTACGACGAGGTGGGGCAGGTGTCATCGGCGTACGACCTGACCCTCATCGCCCGTTCCGGCCTGCAGAAGAAGGACTTCCGGGAGTACGCCTCGACCGTGCGCGCCAAGTTCCCGGGCGAGACGAAGAAGAACAAGAAGGGCAAGACGACCCGTAAGTCCTTCGAGATCCAGAACACCAACCGGCTCCTGACCGGCGACTACGGCCTCGACGTCTACAGGGGCATCGCGGGTGTGAAGAACGGCAACACCTCGAACGCGGGCTCCACCTTCACCGGGGTCGCCGAACGCGACGGCAAGGTGCTTCTCGTCACGATCATGAACCCCGAGAAGGAGGAGAGCAACGAGGTCTACAAGGAGACCGCCCGCCTTCTCGACTGGGGTTTCCAGGCGGCGGACAAGGTCGAGCCGGTGGGTGAGCTGGTGCCGCCGAAGGGCGCGGACACGGGTACGCAGCCGGGTACGGAGGCCTCCGGTGAGGCGGGCGGGTCCGGTGACGGCAGCCCTGTCGCCGCCTCGGCGCAGGAGGCGGGTTCGGGCGGCATCGGTGTCGCGCTGGGGATCACCGGGGGCGTGCTCGTGCTCCTCGCCGGCGGAGTGTTCCTCGTCAACCGCCGCTGGCCGCTGCCCGACCTGGTGCGCCGCCGACCACGCCCCTGACGTCCGCCCCTTCGGTGCCCTCGGAGGAGTCGCCCGAGGCGTCGCCGGAGGAGCCTTCTGCGGGGGCGTCCGGGGAGTCGTTCTTCTGCGCCGCCGTCCAGGCGGCGCAGAAGAGCACCAGTTTCGCGGTGAAGTTGATCCACAGCAGCAACGCGACGGGCACCCCGAAGGCGCCGTACATGCTCTTCGAGGCGACACCGCTGATATAGCCGCTGAGCAGCAGCTTCAGCAGCTCGAACCCGACGGCGCCGATCAACGCCGCGGTGAACAACCGGCGGCGGGTCGGCTCGACACCGGGCAGCAGCGTCAGGACGTACAGCAGGAGCAGGAAGTCGGCGAGGACGGCGATGGCGAACGCGGCGAGCTGCAGCAGCGCGCCGCCCCAGCCCCCCTCGTCGATGCCGAGCTGCCGGGAGGTCCAGCCGACCATCGTCGCCGCGACGGCGGACACGACGATCGTGACGAGCACGGCGCCGCCGAGGCCGACGAGGACCCCGGCGTCCTTGGCCTTGCTCAGCACGGGGTTCTCGTCGGGCTCGGGCAGCTCCCACACCGCCCGCAGGCACTCGCGCATGGAGCCGACCCAGCCGATGCCGGTGAACAGCAGGACGGCGCCCGCGATGACGCCGACGGTACCGGCGTTGTCCACCAGTCCGCCGATGTCCAACTGGTCGGAGATACCCGGGATCTGCTCGGCGATCTTGTCCTCGAGCTCTCGTTGCCCCTTCTGGTCGAGGGTCGCGGCGGCCACCGCGGCGGCGACGGTGATCAGCGGGAAGAGCGAGACGAAGCTGATGAAGGTCATCGCGGCGGCGAGCCGCGTCCACTTCACGCGATCCAGGCGTGCGTACGAGTGCCAGGCGTGCGTGGTCATCAGACGCGTGACAACCGGGCCGATGCCAGGGAGCTTTTTCAGCCAGTCCATGATCAGAACCTGCCCTCTTCGCCGAGGCCCCATGTCCGGGATACCCCGAAAGGGCAGATCAGTGCGTGGGCAACGTGGTGTCGCCCGGCGTGGGTGCACTCGTCTGCTCGGGCAGCACCGCTCCCCCGAAGACGAAGTCGCGGAGCCTGCGCCACACGCCGTCGGCGCCCTGCTCGTAGAGCGCGAAACCAGTGCACGGCCACTCGGCCTCGTACTCGGACAGCTCCTCGTACGCCCGGTCCATCGCTTCGTCGTCGATGCCGTGCGCCACCGTGACATGGGGGTGGTACGGGAACTGCAGTTCGCGTGCCACGGGCCCGGACGCGTCCCGGACCTGCTTCTGCAGCCACGTGCAGGCCTCGGCACCCTCGACGACCTGCACGTACACGACGGGCGACAGCGGGCGGAAGGTTCCTGTGCCGCTCAGCCGCATCGGGAAGGGGCGCCCGGCCGCCGCGACCTCGACGAGATGCGCCTCGATCGCGGGCAGCGCCGAGTCGTCGACCTCCGTCGGTGGCAGCAGCGTGACATGGGTGGGGATGCCGGAAGCGGCGGCGTCGCCGAAGCCCGTGCGCCGCTCCTGGAGCAGGCTGCCGTGTGGCTCCGGGACCGCGATCGACACACCGATCGTTACGGTCCCCACGTCGTCTCCTGTCGTTGTGCTCGCTGTTGTGCTTGCCGTTGTGGTGGTGCTTGCGCTGGTGTTCCGGACGCTTCTGGCGGACTCTGGCGGACAGGGACGGCCCCTGGTCCTGTGTGTCCCCTGTTTCCGTACGGCTTACGACTGTACGGCCGTCGGGCCCGATCCCGGGTGTCAGTGCCTCGGTCAGTGCTTGGCGGGCAGGAAGCCCACCTTCTCGTACGCCTGGGAGAGCGTCTCCGCGGCGACGGCACGCGCCTTCTCCGCACCCTTGGCCAGGATCGAGTCGAGCGTCTCCGGGTCGTCCAGATACTGCTGCGTACGCTCCCGGAACGGCGTCGCGAAGTCGGTCATGACCTCGGCCAGGTCCGTCTTGAGCGCACCGTAGCCCTTGCCGTCGTACCTCTGCTCCAGTTCCTCGATACCGGCGCCGGTGAGAGTGGAGTAGATGCTCAGCAGGTTGCTGATGCCCGGCTTGTTCTCGGCGTCGTAGCGAATGTCCGTGCCGATGTCGGTGACCGCGCTCTTGACCTTCTTGGCGGTCGCCTTGGGCTCGTCGAGGAGGTTGATGAGGCCCTTCGGAGTCGACGCCGACTTGCTCATCTTGATCGACGGGTCCTGGAGGTCGTAGATCTTCGCCGTCTCCTTGAGGATGTACGGCGCCGGGACCGTGAACGTCTGCCCGAAGCGGCCGTTGAAGCGCTCGGCGAGATCGCGCGTCAGCTCGATGTGCTGCCGCTGGTCCTCGCCGACCGGCACTTCGTTGGCCTGGTACAGCAGGATGTCCGCGACCTGAAGGATCGGGTACGTGAACAGGCCCACGGAGGCCCGGTCGGCGCCCTGCCGCGCGGACTTGTCCTTGAACTGCGTCATACGGGACGCCTCGCCGAACCCGGTGAGGCAGTTCATGATCCAGGCGAGCTGCGCGTGCTCGGGGACATGGCTCTGGACGAAGAGCGTGCAGCGCTCCGGGTCGAGCCCGGCGGCCAGCAGCTGGGCGGCGGCGAGCCGGGTGTTGGAGCGCAGCTCGGCGGGGTCCTGGGGAAGGGTGATCGCATGCAGGTCGACGACCATGTAGAACGCGTCGTGGGTCTCCTGCAGGGCCACCCACTGACGGACGGCGCCGAGGTAATTGCCGAGGTGGAACGAGCCTGCGGTGGGCTGGATTCCAGAAAGCACGCGGGGACTGTCAGAAGCCATGGCCTCATTCTCTCAGGTGTCAGGGGTCGCTCCGGAACTGGCCGGAAACAGGTGGGAACCGATCCGTCTCCGGCGGTGTAACAAGAGTGTGAGGACGCGGGAGGGGGGCCGCATCGTCGATGAGGCCGCGGTGATCGCACGCGTACGCGCCGGAGAGCCGGAGGCGTATGCGGAGCTGGTACGTGCCCATACGGGCATCGCACTCAGAGCGGCCGCGGCACTGGGCGCGGGTGCGGACGCGGAGGACGTGGTGCAGCAGGCCTTCTTCAAGGCGTACTGCGCCTTGGGGCGCTTTCGGGACGGCGCGGCATTCAAGCCGTGGCTGCTCTCGATCGTCGCCAATGAGACGAGGAACACAGTGCGGACGGCGGTGCGTCAGCGCACGGTCGTGGGGCGTGAGGCCGCGCTGACGGAGGCGGAGCCGGTGATACCGGAGTCGGCGGACCCGGCGGTCGCGGCGCTGGAGGTCGAGCGCAGGGCGGCGCTGCTGGCCGCCCTGGACCGGCTGAGCGAGGAGCACCGGCTGGTCGTCACCTACCGCTATCTGCTGGAGATGGACGAGCCGGAGACGGCCCAGGCCCTGGGCTGGCCACGCGGGACGGTCAAGTCCCGGCTCAATCGTGCGTTGCGCAAGCTGAAGCGGCTGCTGCCGGATTTCCAGCCTCGGGAAGGAGGTGATGAGCATGAGTGAGTCGTACGAGCACGGGGGCGCGGACTCCTCGGGCGGTCGTGCCCCCGGGGAGCCGGGGCGTGCGCGCGGGGGCCCGGCCGGGCTGCCCGAGGAACTGCGCGCGCTCGGGCGGTCGCTGGATCCGCCGGGTGCGAGCGGGACCGAGTCGATGGTCGAGCGGGTGCTGGAGCAGATACTGGCCGAGGGGGTGCCGGTGCCGGTGGCCGAGCCGACGGGACCGGCCACGCGGATCCGGTCGGCTCGGCGGTGGGCGCGGCAGCGCTGGCGTTCGCTGACCGCCGCGCTGTGCGGACTGCTGACGGTGCTGGTGCTCACCCCTCCGGTGCGGGCGGCGGTCGTCGACTGGTTCGGCTTCGGCGGGGTCGATGTGCGGTACAAGCCGGGGCCGCACGCTTCTCCTTCTCCTGTGCCAGGCTGCGAGCAGGCACTGACCGTGGCCGGAGCGGCGCGACGGGCGGGGTTCGAGCCGTTGCTGCCAAGGGAGTTGGGGCGCCCGTCGGCCGCGCAGGTGTCGGCCGACCGCCGGGTCCTGTCGCTGTGCTGGCATACCGGGGACGGCGAGGTGATACGGCTCGACCAGTTCCGGGCGACGCTCTCTCCGCTGTTCTGGAAGTCGACGACGGTGCCGTACGAACCGGCCACGGTGAACGGCGACTCGGGCCTGTGGTTCTCCGAGCCCCACCGCCTCGAGCTCGCCTTGCTCGACGAGCAGGGTCAGGAGTACGCCCGGACTGTCCGCACGGCGGGGCCGACGCTGCTGTGGCAGGACTCGGGAGAGCAGCGGACGCTGCGGCTCGAGGGTGTGGAGTCGCGGGAGCGGGCGGTGGCTGTTGCGGAGTCCGTGGAGTAGTGCCGCGGAGTAGAGCCGCGGAGCTGGCCCATTTGGGGCGGGCGCCGCGAAGTGGTCGGAAGTCGTGCGGGCCGAGTGGGAACCCCGGCGGGTCGAGCGGTGTACCAGAAGTGACAGGGTGCGGACAGGCTGCATCCGGGGTCGACTGGGGGTCCGATGCATCCGATGCGCAGGGTTCGTGAACTGGCAGCGGCAGCCGGGGCGTTGACGGTGGCGCTCGCTCTGGTACTGACCGGGGCGCCGACCGCGGTGGCGGGCGGGCCGACGAGTGTGCTGCTCGTATCGCCCTACAGCGGGGAGACGGCGTCGCTGTACAACAGCGACGAGGAATACGTACGCCTGAGCGACCTGCTGCCTCAGCGGGGCGGCGACCTCGAGAGGTTGCAGGAGAAGCCGCCGGACCTCGACTCCATAGGCCGCCGGATCAACATCACATGGATGATCCATGACGTCACTCCCTGGCGGGTGGACATGGTGCACCCTGACGTGCCCGGCTCCCGGAGCGTCTGGATCCTCACGCAGCTCACACTGACGCATGATGCGTTGAAGCCGCCGAAGGAGGTCTGGCACCGGGCGGAGAAGCCCGACGAGCTCCGGTCCTTGCTCACCGGTCTCGGCGTCATGAGCGAACACCCAGAGGGGACGAACCCGGCTTCGGGGCCGCAGGACTCGTCGGACGACGCATCGGCCGCGGTGCCGCCGGGCGCCGGCGAGACCCCTGCGACTACGGTCACGGCCGCCACAGGGGCAGACGACGGAACCGACTGGTGGTGGGCGATACCTGGGCTGGCAGCCGGAGCCGTATTGGCGCTGGTGCTCCGATCGTTCGCGGCGCGGTTGCCGGGGGCAGTGCCTCTGGGCCGGGGGCGAGGACGGGATGTCGGGCCTCGGCAGGAGCTGCGGGACGTTTGACCGGCACACGGCTCAACCGGCCGCACGCGCCCTCGCCCCGACTGCACCGAGTTGCCTCGGCTGAGGCAACTCGGTGCGGCAGAACCCGTCCGCCTCAGCCCAGGTCGATCTCCGGGTACAGCGGGAAGCCGGCCACGAGATCGGTGGCCCGGCGGGAGATCTCGTCCGCGACCTTCGGGTCGAGCACGTGCTGGGCCTTGGAGGGGGCGCCCTTCGCGGTCGTGCCGGGCTCCGTGGTCGTGAGGACACGGTCGATCAGGCCGGCCACCTCGTCCATCTCGGCGGTTCCCAGGCCACGCGTGGTGAGGGCGGGGGTGCCGATGCGGATGCCGGAGGTGTACCAGGCGCCGTTGGGGTCGGCGGGGATGGAATTGCGGTTGGTGACGATGCCCGAGTCGAGCAGTGCGGACTCGGCCTGGCGGCCGGTGAGGCCGTAGGAGGTGGCGACGTCGATCAGGTTGATGTGGTTGTCGGAGCCGCCGGTGACCAGCGTGGCACCGCGCCGCATCAGGCCTTCGGCGAGGGCGCGGGAGTTGTCGACGACGGCCTGGGCGTAGTCGCGGAACTCGGGGCGGCGGGCCTCGGCGAGCGCGACGGCCTTGGCGGCCATGACATGCGGAAGGGGGCCGCCGAGCACCATCGGGCAGCCGCGGTCGACCTGGTCCTTGAGGGAGTCGTCGCACAGGACCATGCCGCCACGCGGGCCGCGCAGCGACTTGTGGGTGGTGGTCGTGACGATCTGGGCGTGCGGGACGGGGTCGAAATCGCCGGTGAGGACCTTGCCGGCGACGAGGCCGGCGAAGTGCGCCATGTCGACCATCAGCGTCGCACCGACCTCGTCGGCGATCTCGCGCATGATGCGGAAGTTCACGAGACGGGGGTACGCGGAGTAGCCGGCGACGATGATCAAGGGCTTGAACTCACGGGCGGAGGTGCGCAGGGCCTCGTAGTCGATGAGGCCGGTGGCGGGGTCGGTGCCGTAGGAGCGCTGGTCGAACATCTTGCCGGAGATGTTCGGGCGGAAGCCGTGGGTGAGGTGGCCGCCGGCGTCCAGGGACATGCCGAGCATGCGCTGGTTGCCGAAGGCCTGGCGGAGCTCGGCCCAGTCGGCCTCGGAGAGGTCGTTGACGTTGCGGACACCGGCCTTCACGAGCGCCGGAGCTTCCACGCGGTCGGCGAGGACGGCCCAGAAGGCGACGAGGTTGGCGTCGATGCCCGAGTGCGGCTGGGCGTAGGCGTGCTCGGCGCCGAAGAGTTCGCGGGCGTGCTCGGCGGCGAGGGCCTCGACGGTGTCGACGTTGCGGCAGCCGGCGTAGAAGCGGCGGCCGACGGTGCCCTCGGCGTACTTGTCGCTGAACCAGTTGCCCATGGCCAGCAGGGTGGCCGGGGAGGCGTAGTTCTCGGAGGCGATCAGCTTGAGCATCTCGCGCTGGTCGGCGACCTCCTGGCCGATGGCGTCGGCGACCCGGGGCTCGACGGCGCGGATCACTTCGAGGGCGCTGCGGAAGGCGGTGGATTCGGTGGAGAGGGGCGCAGAGTGGTCGGACATGAGGGACCTCCGGACGTGGCGTTCAGCGTTCACGGTTCGGCCCAGGCGCACGGCACTTGTTCGTCACGGGCCGCTCCCCGATGGTCGGTCCCATCCCAGCGCGCCAGTCACGGCCCGCCGATCAGCCTACCGGCCCTCCCCGGTCACAGATCCCTGAGTCCACCATGCGAGCGACGGCGGGAAGGGGCTACAGACCACCCGGATCCCTGAGCTCGGAGAGGCGCCGGCGCTCAGAGGATCACATGCGGCAGGAAGCGGGCGTACTCGTCCGTGATCAGGCCGGAGGACTCGCGGATGCCAAGGCCGGCCGACTCGTGCTCGACGACCCAGGCGCCGAGGACGACACGGCTGCCGTCGAAGGAAGGGAGAGGTGCCAACTCCTGATAGCAGCAGGGCTCTTCACGGACCACGGGGGTGTTTTCGGGTTCGTGGGGTTCGTGGACGGTGACGCCTGCGCCCTCGCGGCCGAGGAGGGGCTTGGCGACGTAACCGGTGGTGTTGGCGAGTTCGCGAGGGCCGTCGAGGTAGGCGGGGAGGAGGTTCGGGTGGTGCGGATAGAGCTCCCAGAGGATGGCGAGGAGTGCCTTGTTGGAGAGGAGCATCTTCCAGGCTGGTTCGATCCACATGGTGGAACCCGTGCCGCCGCCGTTGTCGAGGGTGTCCAGGACGTGCCCGCCGAAGCGGTCGGTGGTCAGCCACTCCCAGGGGTAGAGCTTGAAGCAGCTGCGGATGAAGCGGAGTTGCTTGTCGACGAAGCGGCCGGAGAGGCGATCCCAGCCGATCTCCTCCATGGCGATCCAGTCGGTCTCCAGGCCGGCCTGTTCCGCGGTCTCCTTCAGATACGCGACGGTCATCAGGTCCTCGCCGAGTTCGTCGGCGGCGGAGTGCGCGAAGTAGAGGGGGCTGCCCGGCGGGAGGAGGGCGGACTGTTTCTTCCAGGCGTCGACGAGGCGTTCGTGGAGGGAGTTCCACTGGTCGGCGCCCGGGAAGCGTTCCTCCATCCAGAACCACTGAGGGCTGGCGGCCTCGACCAGCGAGGTCGGCGTATCGGCGTTGTACTCCAGGAGCTTCGCGGGGCCGGTGCCGTCGTAGCGGAGGTCGAACCGGCCGTAGAGGGAAGGGAGTTCGGACCGCCGGTGCCAGGCCTCGGCGACCGCCTCGGCCACTCGGGGATCGGTGATACCGAGGTCGGCGAAGCGGTCCCGCTCGACGATGTGCGCGGCGGCGGCCAGGCACATGCGGTGCAGTTCCTCGACGACCTCTTCCAGGGCCTCGACCTCGGGGAGGGAGAAGACGTAGTACGCACTCTCGTCCCAGTACGGGCGCAGGGTGTCGTCGGGGTAGCGGGTGAGCGGATAGATCAGCCCCTGCTCCTCGACGGTCTGCTGCCAGCCGGGGCGAGGGTCGATGACGCGGCGTTCCATGACGGTTGCTGCCTTCGGGCTCTGGGCTTCGGGCTTTGAGGTTCGGGCTCTGGGCTTTGGGCTCGTCCCTTTGCCGCCGCTCAGCCGCCGGAGCTGCCGTCGCCGTCGCCGAAGCCGTCGCGGTCCACGCTGAAGGAGCCGCCGTCGACCCAGCCGTTGCTCTCCTCGCCGCCGTGGTACCAAGCGTCGTCGGAGGAGCCCTTGCGACTCTTGCGGCTCTTGCCGCTGCCGGTCGACTTGCAGTTCTTGTCGGAGACGACCTTGTAGCCCTTGGCCGCGTTGTAACTGTCGCGGTCGACGCAGCGCTTGTCGGGGTCCGAGGAGCAGGCGGTGAGTGCCGCAGCCAGGAGTCCCATACCGCCGAGTACGACCGTGCCCGAGCGCAGTTGCTGTCGTGAGTCCGCCATGTCCGCTCCCCCGTGACCGTTCGTTCGTAACCGATCGTGACCGTTCGCCGTCAAGTAATCCGCCGTCAGTTTATAGATCGCGATCCCGGCCGCCGTAATCGGGTCCTGGCCGCAATCGGGTCCTGAGGGAGCACTCTGCACAATGCGTCCAGCGCACCCGTCCAGGCGTGGTCCGGAGGTGTGCCGTAGCCCACGACAAGGGCGTCGTACGGTTCGGCGGCGGCAGCGTCCGCGTGGCGGTAGCGGGTCAGGCCGTGGAGCAACAGGCCCTGCCAGGCCGCCGCCCGGACCACCGACTGCTCGGTGCCGGGCGGGAGTTGGAGGACGGCGTGGAGGCCGGCCGCGATACCGGTGGCCCGCACCGAGGGGGCGTGGGACGCGAGCGCCGCGACGAGTTGGTCGCGGCGGCGGCGATAGCGCAGACGGGACGCGCGGACGTGACGGTCGTACGCGCCCGAGGTGATGAACTCCGCCAGGGTCAGCTGGTCCAGGACCCCGCACGACCAGTCCGTGCCGCCCTTCGCCGACACGACCTCCGACGTCAGCGACGGCGGCAGGACCAGCCAGCCGAGCCGCAGCCCCGGCGCCAGGGACTTGCTCGCGGTGCCCACGTACACGACGCGGTCCGGGTCGAGGCCCTGGAGCGCGCCCACCGGCTGACGGTCGTAGCGGAACTCCCCGTCGTAGTCGTCCTCCAGGATCAGCCCGCCGGTCCGCCGCGCCCAGTCCACGACGGCGGCCCGCCGGTCGGGCCGCAGCGGCACGCCCATCGGGAACTGGTGCGAGGGGGTGAACAGGACCGCCCCCGCCCCCGTTCCCGCCAAGCCGCCGGTACACGTTCCCAGTTCATCGAACGGAAGCGGCACTGTCCGCAACCCCGCCGCCTCCGCCACTCCCCAGTGCACGTCAAGCCCGTACGACTCCACGGCGAGCGAGCGCAGCCCCCGTCGCCGCAGCACAGCGGCGAGCAGCCGCAAGCCGTGTACGAAGCCGGAGCAGATGACGATGCGGTCGGGGTCGGTACGTACGCCGCGGGCGCGGGCGAGGTAGGCGGCAAGGGCGGTGCGGAGTTCGACGCGACCCCGTGGGTCGCCGTAGCCGAGGGCGTCGTGAGGTGCCGCGGACAGCGCGCGTCGGGCCGACTTGAGCCACTCGGCGCGGGGGAAGGAGGCGAGGTCGGGGTTGCCGGGTTCAAGGTTGTGCGTCGGTCCGCGGGGCGAGCGAGGCCGGGGCGCCGTTGCCGAGTCCGGCGCCACCGCGGCCCGTTCCGCGACCCGCGTGCCCGAACCCTGGCGTGCGGTGAGCCAGCCCTCGGCGACGAGATCGGCGTACGCGTCGGCGACGGTGTTGCGCGCGATACCGAGGTCGGCGGCGAGCGACCGCGACGACGGCAGCCGCGTCCCCGGTGCGAGCCGCCCGCTCCGCACCGCCTCCCGCAAGGCGTCCGTGAGCCCTCGCCGCAGACGGGAACCGCCCAGCTCGAGATGCAGATCAACACCCAAAGTGGCCCAGGATTCCCCCATGGAAATGGACCATACTCCTGGGCTACTCGAACCGTAGGGTCACAGTCATGACGACGAACGAGACGACCGACAACACGACCACCAACACCTCGTACGTCCCCGAACACACCCCCCGGCTCGCGTGGGCCAAGCTCGCGCCCGACGTCTACAAGGCCATGATCAGCCTCGACAGGGCGGCCCGGCAGGGCGTCGACCCCGTGCTCCTGGAGCTGGTGAAGATCCGCGCGTCGCAGATCAACCACTGCGCCTTCTGCGTCGACATGCACTCCAAGGACGCGCTCGCGGCCGGCGAGAGTGTCGAGCGGATCATCCAGCTCAGCGCGTGGGAGGAGTCGCAGCACTTCTACACGGCGAAGGAAGTCGCGGCACTCGCGCTGACCGAGGCGGTCACGGTCCTGACGGAAGGCTTCGTGCCGGACGACGTGTACGACGCGGCAGCCAAGCACTTCGACGAGGCCGAGCTGGCGCAGCTGATCGCCGCGATCACGGTGATCAACGCGTGGAACCGGTTCGGCGTGACCTGCCGTATGGTCGCCGGGCACTACCAGACGGGCGAGCACAGGTGACGACTCGCACGCAGTTCCTCGATCCCGAGGTCGGCTGCCGCATCCCGCCGGGGGGCCGCGCATGGTGAACAAGGTCGAGACGTTCCGCGCGCTGCATCAGGGCCGCGCACCGGGCGATCCCCTGATCCTTCCCGGACCGTGGGACGCGGCCAGCGCACGTGTGTTCGCGGACGCCGGTTTCCCGGCGCTCGCGACACCCAGCGCCGGGGTCGCCGCCTCGCTCGGGTACGAGGACGGGCAGACCCCGGCGGACGAGATGTTCGCGGCGGTCGCGCGGATCGTACGGTCCGTCGACGTGCCCGTGTCGGCGGACGTCGAGGACGGATACGGGCTCGCGCCCAAGGAGTTGGTGGACCGGATTCTTGAGACGGGCGCCGTCGGCTGCAACCTCGAGGACTCGCACGAGGGCGTCCTCAAGCACCCGGCGCGGCACGCCGACTGGCTGGCCCAGGTACGGGCCGTCGCGGGCGACCGGCTGTTCGTCAACGCCCGCGTCGACACGTTCTCGTGCGGGGTCGCCGATCCCGAACGGGCCGTCGAGCGGGCCGCGTTGTACGTGGCGGCGGGCGCCGACTGCGTGTATCCGATCGAGGCGCCGCTCGACGTACTGCCGCTGCTGCGGGCCGGGATCCAGGGCCCGATCAACGTGTATGCGCGGCCCGAGGACCCCCTGCCCAAGGAGCTGGGTGAACTCGGGGCGACACGGGTGACGTTCGGCCCGGGACTGCAGCGACAGGCAGCCGAGGCGCTGGCCGGCATCGCCCGCGCCCTGCACGACGACTGGCCCGGCCAGGCGCGCGCCGCAGCGCAACGCCTGGCCGACGAGGACCTCTCGGCGGAGCCGGACACCTGGTGACCGTCACGGACACCAGCTGACGGTCACTTGGGCAGCCACGCCTTCCAAGTCGGCTCGTTGCCGGCCACCCACTTCTTCGCCGCCTCCTCAGGAGTCAGTTTCTGGTCGGCGATCATCAGGGAGACCTCGTTCTGGTCCTCGGTCGTCCACTTGAAGTTCTTCAGGAAGGCCGCCGCCTCACCGCCGCCCCGCGCGAAATCCGCGTTCAGGTACTTCTGCAGCGGGGTGTGCGGGTAGGCGCAGGCGACCTTCTTCGGGTCGGCGTCGCAGCCCTCCTTGTACGCGGGCAGCTTCACCTCCGTCATCGGGACCTTCTCGAAGAGCCACTGCGGGGTGTACCAGTACGTGAGGAAGGGCTTCTTCTCCTTGGCGAACTGCCTGATCTGCGTGATCTGTGCCGCCTCCGAGCCGGCGAACACCACCTGGTAGTCGAGGTCCAGGTTCGCCACCAGAGCCTTGTCGTTCGTCACGTACGAGGGCGAGCCGTCCAGCAGCTGCCCCTTGCTCCCGCTCTCCGCGGTGCGGAGCTGGTCGGCGTACTTGTTGAGGTTCTTCCAGTTCGTGACGTCGGAGTGCTGTTTGGCGAAGTACGTCGGGACGAACCAGCCGATGTGCCCGGTGACCCCGAGGTCGCCGCCGGGCGCGATCGTCTTCTTGTCCTTGACGTACCGCTGCTCCTCGTCGGGATGGCCCCAGTCCTCCAGGATCGCGTCGATCCGCCCCTGGCTGAGCGCGTCCCACGCCGGGACCTCGTCGACCTGCACGGTGTCGACGCGATAGCCGAGCTCGTGCTCCAACAGGTACTGCGCGACGGCCACGTTGGCCTGCGCGCCGACCCAGGACTGCACGGACAGGGTGACCGTCTTCGCGCCCTGAACGCCCGCGAAGGGCGAGGCCTGTTTGGTCATGTCGGCGGCTCCGCAGCCGGTCAGCACCAGCAGGGCGGACACACCGGCAACGGCCGAGAGCATCCTCGTACGCGGCATCGGCTTCGCCGTCGTCTTCGTATTCGTATTCGTACGCATCTCAGGCCCCCTTCCTCGTACGGCGTTCCGTCGGCTGTGTCACCCGGTCGAGCATCAGGCCGAGGCAGACGATCGCCCCGCCCGCGACGAGACCGGTGGCCAGGTCGCCCTGGGCGAGCCCGAACACGACGTCGTAGCCGAGCGCGCCGCCGCCGACCAGGCCGCCGATGATGACGACGGCGAGGACCAGGACGACGCCCTGGTTGATGGCGAGGAGCAGCGCCGGGCGGGCCAACGGCAGCTGCACCTGCCGCAGTTGCTGCCAGCTCGTGGCGCCCAGCGAGCGCGACGACTCCATCGCCGCCGGGTTCACCTGGCGCAGGCCCTGCGTGGTGATGCGTACGACGGCGGGCAGGGCGTAGACGACCGCCGCTGCCACGGCGGGTGCGCGGCCCACTCCGAAGAGGGCTACCACCGGGATCAGGTACACGAACTGCGGCATCGTCTGGAAGACGTCGAGGACGGGACGCAGCAGCCGTTCGACGCGTTCGCTGCGGGCGGCCGCGACGGCGATCGCGAAGCCCACGACCAGCGTGACCGCCACGGCCGCGAGCACCTGCGAGAGCGTGTCGAGGGACGGTTTCCAGACTCCCAGCACGCCGATCGCGGCCATCGCGAGGACGGCGGTCAGGGCCGTACGCCACGTGCCGATGAGCCAGGCGAGCGTGGCGACGATCAGCAGGACCGACCACCAGGGCAGCCACTGCAGGCCGTCCCGCACCGGGTCCAGGACCCAGGTGGTGAAGTGGCCCGCCCAGTCGGCGGTGCCGCCGATGTAGGGGACGCCGGAGTAGAGGTGGTCGGTCATCCAGTCGACGGCGCGGTTCACGGGCTCGGCGATGTTCACGAGCCAGGCCTCGGGCCAGTCGAGCCGGCCCGTGAAGCGTCCGACGAGGGCTACGGCTACGGCGACGACAGCCGCGTAACCCCAGGGCTTCCAGCCGGACCGGCCGGACTGGGAGGACCCCGAACCCATTCGCTCCCCCGCCGCTCCCGTCACCCGGTCCAGGACGACCGCGAGCAGCACGATCGGGATGCCGGCGGCGAGTGCGGCGCCGACGTCGACCGAGGCGAGCGCCTGGTAGACGCGGTCGCCGAGGCCGCCCGCGCCGATGACGGACGCGATGACGGCCATCGACAGGGCCATCATGATCGTCTGGTTGAGACCGAGGAGGAGTTCCTTGCGGGCGAGCGGAAGACGGGCGGTCAGCAGCCGCTGCCGCGCGGTCGTGCCCATGGACTCGACGGCCTCCATCACGCCGGCGTCGGCGCCGCGCAGGCCGAGCGCGGTGAGCCGGGCCATCGGCGGGGCCGCGTACACGACGGTGGCCAGTACGGCGGCCGGGACGCCGATGCCGAAGACCAGCACGACCGGCAGGAGGTACGCGAAGGCCGGGAGCACCTGCATGGTGTCGAGTACGGGGCGCAGCGCGCGGAACGTACGGTCGGAGAGCCCGGCGGCGAGGCCGAGCAGCATGCCGAGTACGACCGACGCGAGCACGGCGACCACCATCAACGCCAGCGTCTGCATGGTGGGCACCCACATCCCGAGCAGCCCGCAGGCCAGGAACGCGACGCCCGTACCGATCGCGAGCCGCACACCGGCGACCCGCCACGCGACCAGCGCCGCCGCGGCCGTGACGCCTGCCCAGCCTGCGGCGAGCAAGACGAGGTAGACGGTGCGTACGGACAGGACGACGGCGTTGCTGATGTGTCCGAAGAAGTACAGGAACAGCGGGTGGCTGTCGCGGTTGTCGATGATCCAGTCGCTCGCCTTGCCGAGTGGTTCGGAGAGGTCGACGGTCAGAGCGTCGGGCCAAGTGCCGCTTGCCCAGCGGGCGTTGGCGATCGGTATGAGGATCGCTGCCGCGAGAGCCAGCAGGAGGAGCTTGCCGACGACACGGTGCTTCAGCAGTGCGGTGACGCCGGTCTGGGGGACGGCTGCGGTGGCGGTGGCCATCAGACCACCTCCTTGGAGCCCGTCCCTGCCGGGGTCTCGGGTGCCGTCCCTGCCGCAGTCTTGGATTCCGTACCGGCCGCGGTCTTGGATTCCGTCCCCGCCACGGTCTTGGTGTACGTACCCGCCACGACCCCCAGCAGCCGCTCGTGGTCGACGACCCCGACACAACGGCCGTCGTCCATGACCCGCACGGGGAAACCGCTGCGGGCGACGGCCTCGATGGCCTCGGACACGGTGGCCTCCGGGGCGATCGCCGGGCCTCGTTCCGCCTCGGCGGCGTCCGCGGGCCGCATGGCCGTACGGACCGTCATGACCTGCTCGCGCGGCACGTCCCGGACGAACTCGCGTACGTAGTCGTCGGCGGGCGAGCCGACGATCTCCTCGGGTGTGCCGAGCTGGACGACACGGCCGTCGCGCATGAGGGCGATGCGGTCACCCAGGCGCAGGGCTTCGTTCAGGTCGTGGGTGATGAAGACCATCGTGCGGCCCTCCTCGCGGTGGAGCCGGATGACCTCCTCCTGCATGTCGCGGCGGATCAGCGGGTCCAGGGCGCTGAACGGCTCGTCGAACAGCAGGACTTCGGGGTCGACGGCCAGTGCCCGCGCGAGCCCGACCCGCTGCTGCTGGCCGCCCGACAACTGCCCGGGCCGCCGCTGCTCCATGCCCTCCAGACCGACCTTGGCGACGACTTCCTGAGCCCTCTTCCTGCGCTCGTCCTTCGCGACGCCCTGGATCTCCAGGCCGTACGCGACGTTGTCGAGCACGGAGCGGTGCGGCAGCAGGCCGAAGTGCTGGAAGACCATCGAGGCGCGGTGGCGGCGCAGTTCACGCAGGCGCGTCGTGTCCATGGCGCGGACGTCCTCGCCGTCGATCGCGATCGTTCCGGCGGTCGGCTCGATGAGGCGCGTGAGGCAGCGTACGAGGGTGGACTTGCCCGAGCCGGACAGGCCCATCACGACGAAGACCTCGCCCTTGCCGACCTCGAAGCTCACATCGCGGACGGCGGCGGTGCAGCCGGTGCGGGCGCGGAGTTCGGCGGCGTTCAGCGCGCCGAGTTCCGGGTCGCCGGGTATCCGCTCGGCCTTCGGCCCGAAGACCTTCCACAGGCCCTCGACGGAGAAGACGGGTTCAACAGCGTTGGTCTTTCCGGCAGTTGACGTGGTCATCACTCGCCACCCCCGATCAGGTCGACGCACTTCTCTCCGACCATGAGCACTCCGATCATCGGGTTCACGGCGGGCATCGCCGGGAAGACGGAGGCGTCCGCGATACGGATGCCGTCGAGGCCTCGGATTCTCAACTCCGGGTCGACAACGGCGAGTTGGTCGTCCGAGTCGCCCATCCGACAGGTTCCCGCCGGGTGGTACACCGTGTGGGCCACCGACCGCGCGTACACGCTGAGCTCCTCGTCCCCCGTGACGTCCGGGCCGGGGGCCACCTCGCGCTTCAGCCAGCTCGCCAGCGGCTCGGACTTGGCGATCTCGCGGGCGATCCTGATCCCGTCGACGAGGGTGCGGCCGTCGTAGTCGTCCTCGTCCGTGAAGTAACGGAAGTCCAGGGCGGGCTTCTCGGCCGGGTCGGCGCTCGTCAGATACAGCCTGCCGCGACTGCGCGGCTTGGGGATGTTCGGAGTCATGGAGACGCCATGGGCGGGGCGTTCGTACCCCAGCCGCTCCGGATTGTCCGTGAACGGGACCTGGTAGAAGTGGAACATCAGGTCCGGGCCCGGGTGTTCGGGATCCCGGCGCACGAAAAGGCCCGCGTCGGAGTCCATCGCGGAGTTCTCGGGGATCGGCCCGTTCGTCTCCCAGACGATCACCGACTCCGGGTGGTCGAGCAGGTTCTCGCCGACGCCGGGCAGGTCGTGCGCGACGGGAATTCCGAGCGCCTCCAGGTCGCGGGCGGGCCCGATACCGGAGTGCAGAAGCAGCCGCGGCGAGTCCACGGCGCCCGCACACAACAGGACTTCGTTCTCCGCGCGTACGAGGATCTCCTCGCCGTCCTTCGTCCGTACGTGCACGCCGCGCGCCCGCGTCCCGTCCAGCTCCAGCTTGTACGCCCAGGTCTCCAGCAGGATCGTCAGGTTCGGGCGGTCCAGGAATGGGTGGAGGTAGGCGACCGAGGCACTCGAGCGCTTGTTGTTCTCCGGGTGGTACGCGAGGTCGAAGAAGCCGACGCCCTCGGTGAACGGCTTCTTGTTGAAGCCCTCGACGCGCGGCACTTCGAGCGTGGCCTGGGCGGCGTCGACGAAGTCGCGGGCGATGGCGTTCCGGTCCTTCTCGTCGACGGCGACGATGTTGTTGCGCAGCCTGGCGTAGTACGCCTCCATCGGCACCGCGCCCCAGCCCTTGGCACCGGCCGCCTCCCACTCGTCCCAGTCGGACGGCAGCGGCTTGAACGCGATGAGCGTGTTGTGGGAGGAGCAGCCGCCGAGCACCCGGGCGCGGCTGTGCCGGATGAACGAGTTGCCGCGCGGCTGGCGGGTCGTCGGGTAGTCGTAGTCCAGCTCCCCGCCGAGCAGCCCCATCCAGCGGCGCAGGGTGAGGACGTCCTCGCGGTCGACGTCGCTGGGGCCGCCCTCGATGACGGCGACGGTGACGTCCGGGTTCTCGGTCAGGCGGGAGGCGATGACGGAGCCGGCGGTACCGCCGCCGATGACGACGTAGTCGTACGTGTGCTCGTGTCCGGGCGTGGCTTGTTCGGGCATAGGGGGGTACTCCTCGGAGTCGTACAAGGTGCTGCGCTCGGCGGATCCTTGGCGGGCGTGGGCGTCAGCCCGCGAACCAACGCACCGGCTGCGGCGCGAGGTTCTGGTACACGTGCTTGGTCTCGCGGTACTCGGCGAGACCGGCGGGCCCGAGCTCCCGCCCGACGCCGCTCTTGCCGAAGCCGCCCCACTCCGCCTGCGGGAGGTAGGGGTGGAAGTCGTTGATCCAGACGGTGCCGTGCCGCAGCCGTCCGGCGACGCGCCGGGCGCGGCCCGCGTCGGCGGTCCAGACGCCGCCCGCGAGCCCGTACTCGGTGTCGTTGGCGAGCGCGACGGCCTCGTCCTCCGTACGGAACGTCTCGACGGTCAGGACGGGCCCGAAGACCTCCTCGCGTACGACCTTCATCTCGCGGTGGCACTGGTCGAGGACGGTCGGCTCGTAGAAGTAGCCGGTGGCGGGCCTTTCCTCCGACGGCTCGGGCCGCTTGCCGCCGGTCCGCAGCACCGCGCCCTCCGCGAGGGCGGAAGCGACGTACGCCTCGGTCTTCTCCCGCTGCTGCTCGGAGACGAGCGGACCGCACTCGACGCCGTCCTCGGTGCCGCGGCCGAGCCGGATCTTCCCGGCCCGGCGGGCGAGTTCGGCGACGAAGCGTTCGCGTACGGACTCCTCGACGATGAGGCGTCCGCCGGCGGAGCAGACCTGGCCGCTGTGGATGAACGCGGCGTTCAGGGCCTGGTCGACAGCGGTGTCGAAGCCCTCCTCCGTGGCGCAGGCGTCGGCGAAGACGACGTTGGGGTTCTTGCCGCCGAGTTCGAGGGCGACCTTCTTGACGGTGACGGCGGCGGCCTGGGCGACCTTGATTCCGCTGACGAGACCACCGGTGAAGGAGACGAGGTCGACACCGGGGTGCTCGGCGAGGCGGGCGCCCACGGTGTGCCCGGGGCCGGTGACGATGTTCGCGACCCCGTCGGGCAGCCCGGCCTCCTGGAGCAGTTCCACCACGGCGATCGTGGTGAGCGGAGTGATCTCGCTGGGCTTGACGACGAAGGTGTTCCCCGCGGCGAGTGCGGGCGCGATCTTCCAACTCGCTTGCAGCAGCGGATAGTTCCAGGGCGTGATCATGGAACACACGCCGATGGGTTCGTGCACGACAACGCTGTGGATGTCGTCGGAGCCGGCGTCGACGACCCGCCCCCCGCCCTCTCCCACGACGAGATCGGCGAAGTACCGGAAGGCGTCGACGACACAGTCGATGTCGACGCGCCCCTCCTCGAGCGTCTTGCCCGCGTCCCGGCTCTCCAGCAGTCCGAGCCGCTCCCGGTCGCGTACGAGGAGATCGGCGACGCGACGCAGCAGGGCGCTCCGCTCGGCGACGGGGGTGCGGGGCCAGGGCCCTTCGTCGAAGGCGCGGCGGGCGGCGTCGACGGCCGCGTCCACATCCCGTCCGTCGCCCTCCGCGACCACGGCGAACGGCTTGGCGTCCGCCGGGTCGAGCACCTCACGTGTCTCCCCGGAGACGGCTTCACGCCATTCCCCGCCCACGTGAATCGTCTTCTGCGCCTGTCGTTCCGCTGGTCCCGCCATGGCCGGTGCTGCCTTCCGTTCCTGTTCCAGGCCCCTGGGGCACACTCGTGCCACTTTCAAGGAGCTGGGTGCCCCTGCCCCGGCCGGGGCGATGCATGCACGATCCGTGGCCGAAGTGCGCCGGGTCACTTCGGGCAAGGGCCCCGCTTGCGCGGGCCCTTGCCCGGCGCTGAGGGCTGCGCCCCCCAGGCCCCCCGCCAGGGGGTGGGGGTGACAGGTCGTGTCGCGGCTGCGGGTGCGTTGTGGCTGAGCGCGCCCACGTGGCGGAGCCGCAAATTGACACAGACCCGCGCCCCTGAAAGCAAAAGCCTGCGACTTTACTGGCCCGGTACGCCTTCAGCTTCAGATGGCCAGGATCGCTCGTACCCTCTTGCCGCCCCCGATGACCGGAGTGACGTCGAAGCGCTGCGCCAGGCACCGCACCATGGCCAGGCCCCGCCCGCTCTCGTCCTCGACCGCGGGCTGCCGCAGGCGGAGTTGGTCCGGGCTGTCGTCGAAGACCTCGACGGTCACCCGCTCGTCGGACACCTCCAGGCGCAGGCGGCAAGGGCTGCGGCCATGCCGGGTGGCATTGGTGACCAGCTCGGACACGATGAGCGTCGCGTCGTCGATCTGCTCGGCATCCACCCGTGCCATGCGGTGGCGAGAGCGGGAGAGGAACGCTGAGGTCAGCCTCCGCGCCCGTCCGGCCGATGCGGCCTCGTCGGGCAGCAGATACTCCACTCGTACGGAACGCCGATGGGTACGCCGGTGCGTACGCATGGCAGATCACTCCCCCTCCTAGGACATCCGGCATACCTGCGGCCTGGCCGCTCACCGGGGCCGCGCCAGGTCTTGGGCAGCCGGTCCCCCACTCCTGATGCCCCGGGGCGGTGATCGCCAACCGGCAGGCGGGTGGGCGACCTTGGCGGTGCTCATCCGCCGGATGGCCGCGTACCCGCGCTCACTTGCACGTTCGGCACAGAAAGGCACCGTCGACATTCTTGCTTCGGCCGCCGTATATGAGCGACGCCCAGAGGGCCCTCACCCGTATTGCGGATCCGGTTCTTCCTTTGTGGTGTCCGGGGTGGGGGCGATGTAGCTGCGGACACGAAAACGGTCGACCTTGTTCCTCTCCACCGGGGTGAGCCGGACGGCCACCGGTCCAGCGAATGTGTAGCCCTGTTCCGCGGCGTGCTTCCGCACGTGGTTCGACAGGTAACTGTCCAACTGTCGACTGCTATTGGTCAGTTGCTCGTGTGATTCCGGTGGCAGTTCGATGACGAAGGCATTGGGCACCAGGATGCGTCGCCGGTCCAGGATCAAGGCACGGTCGTCGCATTCCTGGTGAAGCGTCCTCACCAGCTCGGATTGGTCGTGTTGCCTGCAGGCGGACCGGATGAGCAATGTCCACAGCGCATTGCTCCATCGCTCCATGGTGTGTTCCAGAGCGGCGAGGGGTTTCATCTTCTGCCGCTGCCCGCCGGAGTGCCGGGCACACTCCTCCATACGGGTGTTGATCCGGACAGTGCCGGGAGCACCGGCAGCCGCAGCGAGTGCGGGTGGTCTGCCGGCGGCAGCTTCAGCCCCTCGCTCGGCCCGGAGACGTGCGCAGGCTGGATCGACGGCGGCGGGGATTGCCGTCGTTCGAGTGTCGGGGGATGCCTGGAGTTTCTCTGGGCAAGCGAAAAGGCATCGCACGTCCGACCCATTGGAGGATTGTGATCGTGCACTCACCCGAGGAAGAAGACGAAGACCACGGATCCGTGCGCGGGATCAGCCCGCAGACCGCGGAGCGGGCGAGGGACATGACCCGCGGTTTTCTGTCCGCAGTGGCCGCACGGGTCGGAGCCGAGACGGATGCGGTGCTGCTCGTGGTGTCCGAGCTGGTCACCAACGCGGTCCGGCACGCCGGCGGAGTGACCCGGTTCCGCCTGGTGGCCGGTCCGGGAACGGTGACCGTGACGGTGGAGGACGCCAGTGCCACCGTCCCGCAGCCACAACGGAGCAACGCACGCGAACCGGGCGGGTTCGGCTGGCAGCTGGTGCGGGAGCTGGCCGAGGATGTGGAGGTCAGCACCCGGCCGGGAGGGAAGACGGTGTCCGCGGTCCTGCCGTTGTCCCACTGAGTCCGGGGGAAGTCAGAATCCGGCGGCCGGTGTCCGGCGGCCGCGGCGTACGACCTGCGGACCCCGGCCCTCGCCTCCCGCCTCGGCAGCACTTCGCCCCGCCGGCCAACCCGGCGGGGCGAAGTGATCAGGCGCCGAATGCCAACGGCATCCCGAGGTGTGGGGCCTCCGGCTTCGACGTGGGGAGTCCCGCGGAGCCGTCAAGCCGGCGCCGGTGCAGCGGTGCGGGCGGCTTCCTGGACATCGAGCAGGGGCAGCGCCAAAGCCTCGGCGAGTTCCACCAGTTCCTCCTCGGTGGGCCGCACGGGACCGTGCGCACCGTCCTCGGCGAAGACGCGGATCCGCGGGGTACGAATGCCCGTACGGGCGGCGAGGGCCTGCGCGTTCAGGTGCCGGCGCCGCATGGTCTGTTGCAACAGCTGTGAAAGGTCGGCCATTTCTTCCGCCTGCCCCGAACCAGCCGACTTAGCCGCCCTCACCTGCACGAGTGACTCTGAGGAACGGCCGACCGGCCGTTGCCCCCTGCGGACCGCAGGCGGCCCGACCGCAGCGTCACAGGCGGCATGGTGTCCGGCATTCTTATACGGAGAGTCAAGTCACAGGAATGTAACGGCCGTCAGTGGGTATCAACCACTCCACGACGCGCTCTCAGCCCGAGGGCGCCCTTCTTCATTTCGGGAGCGACAATGGCGACCGCGACCACCAGCAATCCCGTCCAGACGACCCCGTACGCGGACCGACATACCACCGGCCCGGGCGCCGCCGCTGCGAGCGTGCCGGGCCTGGAGGACCTGCCACCCCTGCCCGACCCCAAGCAGGTCGACTCGGTCGACGCCCGAGCCCTGTCCAAGACGCTGTTCGCACGGCTCGACACGCTGGAAGAGGGCACGCCGGAGTACTCCTACGTGCGCAACTCCCTGGTCGAACTCAACCTCGCCCTGGTCCGTTACGCCGCCGGCCGCATGGGAGTGCGGGGCGAGTCGTACGAGGACGTCGTCCAGGTCGGCACCATCGGCCTCATCAAGGCCATCAACCGGTTCGAGCTCAGCCGTGGCGTGGAGTTCCCCACCTTCGCGATGCCGACCATCATCGGCGAGATCAAGCGGTTCTTCCGCGACACCAGCTGGTCCGTGCGCGTCCCGCGCCGCCTGCAGGAACTCCACCTCGACCTGACCAAGGCCACCGCCCGGCTCGAGCAGACCCACGGCCGCCCGCCGACCGTGCCGGAGCTCGCCGCGGAGCTGAACCTCGACGAGGACCAGATCACCGAAGGGCTGATCGCCGGCAACGGCTACACCGCGTCCTCCCTCGACTTTCCGAACGACGCCGAGAACTCCGAGGACACCCTCGCCGACCACATCGGCTACGCGGACCCGGACCTGGAAAAGGTCGACGACCTGCATGCGCTCAAGCCCCTCCTCGCCGAACTCCCGGACCGCGAACGCCAGATCCTCGCCCTCCGGTACACCGCCGACATGACCCAGAGGGCCATCGGCGAGGAACTCGGCATCTCTCAGATGCACGTCTCCCGCATCCTGGCCCGCACCTTGAACCGGCTGCGGGTGGGTGGGGGCTGAGGGGGGTTCTCTTCCCCAGCCCCGCCCCTTCCCGGCTGTATCAATTTGCGGCTCCGCCGCGTGGGGGGCTGCCGCCCCAGACCCCCGCCAGGGGGTGGGGGGTAACACTGCGTGTCGCGGCTGCGGGTGCGTCGTGGCTGGTCGCGCCCACGCGGCGGAGCCGCAAATCGATACAGCCCCGCGCCCCTAAAAGCAAAAGCCTGCGGCTGCCCGCACCCTGAGCAAGTCCGCACCCCGAAGATCCCGGCGCCCCGAACAAGCCCGGGCCCCGGGAAAGCCCGCACCCCCGACGACCCGCACTTGCCCTCCGGCGGGAGGGGGCGTGGGCCGGTGCGTCCTATGCCCGTCGCTTAGCTCCGGTCTCGGAGAACCTGCACCCTGTACCAGGCCAGGGCCGTATGCCCGCCCTGCGACGGGCTGACGCACCGGCCCACGACCCCGCACCCACCACCCACCTAAGGGGCGCGGGGAACGGCGCGACCAGCCACAGACGGCCCGCACCCGAAAACCGTTCAAGCCAGCGCTCAGCGCCGACGCTCCTCCTCCGCCTCCCACAGCCGCTTGAGCTCCTGCGTCCGCTCATCGAGCTCGATCGGCTCGTCCTCCTCCTTCCACAGCCCCTGCTCCTTGAGCTGACGGACATGGACTTCGACAGGAGGCTCGGGGTCGAAGTCGGAGGGGCGGGGCCCCTCAGGACCGTCGGGCCCGATGCGGACCAGGCGTTCGACGCGGGTGACGCGAAAGCGGCGCCCCGCGACACTCGCCACGTTGCTGCGCTTCTCGTCGAGCCGGTCGGCGGCACGGGCGTACTCCTCGCGAGCGGCGTCGTCGAGGCGGAGTTCGAAGGGGCCCATGACGCGCAGGTACGAGGCCAGAACGTCCCGCGCGGCCTGGGGCGAGACGTGCGAGGCACCGGGGTTGTGCGGCTTCCAACTGCCATCCACGCGCTCGGAGATCATGAACACGGCGGGGAGGAGGACACCGCCGGGATGCGTCACCAGCGCCCGGCGCGCCTCGTCCGCGACCTCCGGCGGCGCACCCGGGACGACGCCGACGAAGCGCACCAGGTCCAGCTTGAGGATGCCGTCGGCCAGACCCGTACCGGTGTACGGGTCGATCACCTGGCCCCGGCGGCGTACCTGATCGCCATCGAGTGGATCGGGATCGGAGGGGCGGGGCGGCTCGGGACCGTTGCCGCCCATCCGGATGAAGCGCGAGGCGCGGACGATCCTGAACCGGCCGCCCAGCACAGTCAGTTCGTCGACGACTTCGCGGTCCATGCGTCTGGCCGCCGCCATCCACCTGCCCTGAGCGCCCTCGTCCCTGGCGTCCTCGGCCTCCTTGGCGCTGCGCCGGAAGTGCGAACCCAGCATGTCCCGCGCGCCCTGCGGCGTATCGCTGCTGTAGTCGGACAGTTGCCAGCCGCCCTCTTCGCGCTCCCGCGCATGGAAGAACTCGGGAATCCCCACCCCCAGCAGCTCGGGGTACCGCTCCCGTGCCTGCCAGGCCTCCTGCTCGGCGAAGGCCGCGATCGGCCCTTCCTGCGGGGTCACCCGGAACGTCAGATAGCCGGGCACCTCGTCTGCGTAACCGCTCATGTACGGACTGTGCCCGGTCGGCCCCTGCCCCCGCCGCCCACTTCGGACAACTCGCGGATTTCCCCTTACCTTCCTCCTTACCTTTGACTACAGTCAAAGAAATATGGAGCCAGTACCAAAGCAGTCAAAGCCGCCAAAGCCAGTGTCCACAGAGCAGGTGACCACCCTTCGCCGCTTCAACCGCTACTTCACCCGCCGCATCGGCGCACTCGACGACCACTACCTCGGCCAGGACCGGCCACTCGGTGAGGCCCGGCTGCTGTACGAGATCGGGGACGGGGTCTCGCTGCGCGAGCTGCGCAGCCGACTCGGCCTGGACGCCGGGTACTTGAGCCGGATGGCGAAGGCGCTGGAGGCGCAGGGGCTGGTACGGATCACCGTGCATCCGCAGGACACCCGGCTGCGGGTCGCGGAGCTGACGCCAGCCGGGCGCATCGAGGTGAAGGAGCAGAACCGGCGGGCCAACCGCCTCGCCGAGGGGCTGCTCGGCGGGCTGACACCGGCCCAGCGCGGGCAGTTGACCGAGTCCCTCTCCGCCGCCCAGCGGCTGCTCAGGCTCGCCGCGATCACGGTCGGGCTCGTCGACGGAGCCGCCCCGGACGCCCGCGCCTGCCTCGAGGCCTACGCCGCCGACCTCGACGCCCGTTTCCCCGAGGGCTTCGACCGGGCGGCCCTCGTCAAGCCGCACGAGGTGTCCGGGAACACCGGCGCCTTCCTCGTCGCGTACGAGGAAGGCCGCCCGGTGGGATGCGCGGCCCTGCGGCGGCTCGAACCCGGCGTCGGCGAGATCCGGCATGTCTGGGTGCACCCGGACGCCCGCCGCCTCGGCCTCGCCCGCCGACTGCTCACCGAGCTGGAGCGGCAGGCCGTAGAGCGCGGCTACGGAGTCGTACGCCTCGACACGCACGCCTCGCTCAGCGAGGCACAGGCGATGTACCGGGCGTGCGGATACACCGAGATCCCCCGCTACGACGACAATGTGTACGCGGCGTACTGGTTCGAGAAATCCCTGAAGAGGTCCCTGGAGAAGTCGCCCTGAGCCTCCACCCGGGCATCACTCCGTGACCGGTTCCGGGCACTCCCTGGCCGGTGGGCAGAACCACGCCAACGCCGTGTCCAGGACCTCCCGTTCGTCGTCGAAGCCGTCCGACTCCGGGCCGTAGGAGGTGAACGCGTACAGCTTGCCGTCGACGGATTCGAAGCGGTGGTCGACGACGTGCCAGGTGCCGATCTCCTCCTCGCCCCTGAGGGAGTCGGCGAGGTATTCGAGGCGGGCGGCAGGGCGGCCGTCGTCTTCGAGGGGTTCCATGGAGAGCTGCTCGAAGCCGTCGGGCTTGGCGGTGTCGGCGGACACGAACTCCTGGAGCGACTCCTCCGGACTGGCCTCCAGCACCTCGTAGATCTGGAGGCGGCGGGAACCGTCGGTGCTGCGGTAGTTGACGATGTCGAAGCCGTGGATGGAGTCGGCCGTCTGCCGGTTTGCGACCCAGCCCTCCTTGACGGCCACACGGAAGCCCTCTTCGTCCTGCACGGGCTCGTATCCGGCGGGCAGTGTGGCCGTCGCGCCCGGGGACGCCGGGTCTTCGGTGCCCGTACCGCCGCCCGGGTCGCCGTTCGTTTCCCCGCTCTGTCCGGGCGGCGGGGTCTCGCGGGCTGTGAAGTACCCCCTCGGTCCCGGCTCGTCCTTCCAGCCCAGCGCCCATGTGCCGAAGGCCAGTGAGCAGACCGCGAGGACCACGACGGTGCCGCGCAGCGCCTGGCGCTGGCGTACTTCGTCGCGCTGCTGGTCCACGACGATCCGCTGTTCCTCTTCGGGTCCCGCCCAGTCCTGGCGGTCGGCGTCGAAGACCCTCACCATCGTTGGACCCTCACCATCGTTGTCCCTGCGCCATCGTTGTCCCTCCGGCTCAGCCGAGCAGCTGGGTGATTGCCTGGGTGACGGCGGTCACGGACGCGGCGGTCGCCGCGGCGGGACCGTAGGCCGCGAGACGGTCACGGAGCCGGGTGAGCGGTCCTTGCGCGCTGCGCCCGGTGCGGGCGATCTCGCCCTCCACCTCGGCCAGTTCGGCACCGAGAGCCTCGCTCTCGGCCGTACGTTCTTCCCGCTGCCCGAGTTCGGTGCGCAGGGCCCGTACGGCGGTGAGCAGCTC
Organism: Streptomyces yerevanensis; assembly: GCF_000716805.1. Taxonomy (NCBI): domain Bacteria; kingdom Bacillati; phylum Actinomycetota; class Actinomycetes; order Kitasatosporales; family Streptomycetaceae; genus Streptomyces; species Streptomyces yerevanensis. The sequence goes on from NZ_JNWJ01000039.1 coordinate 97,485, forward strand.
CCCGTACCCCGGTTCCGCGGGCACAGCCGTGTAGTTGACGGACTGGGCCTTGCCGTGGTCGCCGAAGGCCTGGGAGCCCCCGCTGATCGAACCGATGTGGATCTGCGGCCCGCCGCCCGTCTGCCCGCTCGCTCCCCCGTCGGTGCTCATACCGTGCTCCTCTCGTCCGTGTGCGTGGCCTGGCCGTGCGAGCCGGTGGCGAGGGCGCCGCCGGACATCTCGTTGATGTAGAGCCCACTGTTGTGGATGTTGGTGATGTTCTGCTCCAGGCGGTCGGTGCGGTAGCCGTGGGTTTGGAGGGCGTCCCGTACGCCTTCGCCGATCCGGTCCTGGAGGGTCCGGATGTAGCGGGCGACATCCATCTTCTGGAAGAGAGACAGCTCGTCGGTGCTGGCCAGCTCGCGCAGCGAGACCAACGGCGCGTCGGGCACGGCCTGTTCGGGCGGGGCCGACGACTGTCGCAGTACGGAGCCCAGGGTGCGCAAGGCCTCGATCCCCGTCGCCAGGCCGACCGAGGGAGCCTCGACGAGAGCGCGGACCGCGTCCCGCACCGGGCCCTCCGGGGCACTCCCCGCGATGGCGTCGATCTGCCGGAACTCCGGCACGATCGGCCCCAGCACATGCGGCACCACTTCCAGCACCAGCATGCCGCCCTGGGTGTGCACCCGGACCAACAGCGAGACGACGACCTGCTCGTTCCAGGCCCCCACCCTGATCCGCAGGAAGTGCCGCCGGGCCTCCCCGCCCTCCCCGACGGACTCGGCCAGGTGCCGGTCGACCTGCGCGGACTCGTACACGCCCGCCGTACGACTGTCGTCCGGACCGATGACGAGCGGTTCGTCGCGGCCCGCACCGGACGGAAGGTAGACGAACTCCTCGATCTCCAGCTCCCGCAGCCGGTCCCGACTCCCTTCCCCGGCCGACGTCTTCAGCGCCCGCAGCCGGGGGGTGATCATGTCGATGATCTGGCGCGCGGTGAGCTGCGCGGTATCCGGCCGGGGCGCCGGTACGCCGTTCCCGCTCTCCCCCGCCTCCCGGCGCCGCAGTTCCAGTACGACCGACCAGGGCTTACGGGCCACTCCGGCGCCGACGAAGGGACGGTTTACGTCGTAAAGGGCGAGCGAGGCGTCCTGCTCCCTGCGAATGCGCTCGGCGAGGGCCTCATAGCGGCCGGGCAGGCCGGGGCCGGGCGTCTCGGCGAACGTCTGGCGGGCCAGCGCCGTGCGCAGCGTCTGCTTCCGCAGCCACTGGTGACGCCAGACGACGACGCCGATCAGCAGCGGGAAGATCGCGGGGTACGGGTTGTCCTTGATCCCGTCCCAGGCCTGCACCCAGTACCCGAGGCAGAGAAACCATGCGACCGCGGTCATCAACCAGCCAAGGCGCCGCTGCGCCCCCGCCCACGCGGGCGGCAGCTTCAGCCGCTGCACCCCGGCGGTGACCGTGCCCCGGCCGGAGATGACCCGCGCGAACCACAGCAGCAGGACGACCGAGGCGTACGACATCGTCCAGGTGCCCGGCAGCAGCCCGCCGAACAGGCCCGGCGCCCCCAACTCGTCCGAGCCGTCCGACTCGAAGACGAGCCGGACGTAGTCGCCGAAGGACAGCCCGGTCTCGCCACCGACACTGTCCTCCATGGTGTCCCTGATCATCACCACATCGCTGACCAGGAACCCGACCCACACCGCGAGCAGCAGCAGGGCGGTGCGCGCCTCGTCGCGGCGGGCACGCAGCGCGTGCGCGAGGACGGGCCGGACGTCCGCGCCGAGCGGCGGCGCCACCGGGCGCTCCGCGTGTCCGACGAGTTCGTCGATGACGCGCCTGCGGAACCCCGCGTCCAGATGGGCACCCGCGCACAACAGCCTGGTGGCCTCGGTGTGGCCCCAGCGCCGCCTGGACGGTTCGCTTCCCATGCTCCCGACACTCCCGATTGCCGCAGGCGCATGCCGACTGCGGACGAATTCCATTGATGGACAAGGGAGTTGACGCTATCGGATGCGACCACTGAGACGGGAGGGACGGACGGAAATCCCGCTCGAACAGGTGAATCTTCCCGGAGCGGCGCATGGGCAGCGCCGTACGTGGGGAAAGCGCGAGCCCGCACGGCCGGGGTGTGGCCGTGCGGGCTCGCGGGATGTTGCGGATGTCGGGGCGGCGCGGCCGGATGCCGGGGATCGTCCCGGATCAGCCGCTCGGATCAGGCCCTCAGATGAGGCCGAGACCGCGGACCGCCTCGCGCTCCTCCTCCAGCTCCTTCACCGACGCGTCGATGCGGGCGCGGGAGAAGTCGTTGATGTCGAGGCCCTGGACGATCTCGTACCTGCCGTCCTTCGTGGTGACCGGGAAGGAGGAGATGAGGCCCTCGGGGACGCCGTACGAGCCGTCCGACGGGATGCCCATGGAGGCCCAGTCGCCGTCCGCCGTGCCGTTGACCCACGTGTGGATGTGGTCGATGGCGGCGTTGGCGGCGGAGGCCGCTGACGAGGCGCCACGGGCCTCGATGATCGCGGCGCCGCGCTTGGCGACGGTCGGGATGAAGTCCTCGGACAGCCACTTCTCGTCGTTCACGGTCTCGGCGGCGTTCTTGCCGGCGATCGTGGCGTGGAAGATGTCGGGGTACTGGGTGGCCGAGTGGTTGCCCCAGATGGTCAGGCGCTTGATGTCGGCGACCGAGGCGCCCGTCTTCTTCGCGAGCTGGCTCAGCGCGCGGTTGTGGTCCAGGCGCGTCATCGCGGTGAAGCGCTCGGCCGGTACGTCCGGGGCGGCGGCCTGGGCGATGAGCGCGTTGGTGTTGGCCGGGTTGCCGACGACGAGGACCTTGATGTCGTCCGCGGCATGGTCGTTGATGGCCTTGCCCTGCGGCTTGAAGATGCCGCCGTTGGCCTCGAGCAGGTCGCCGCGCTCCATGCCCTTCGTACGGGGGCGGGCGCCGACCAGGAGGGCTACGTTCGCGCCGTCGAAGGCGACGTTCGGGTCGTCCGAGATGTCGATGCCCTGAAGGAGCGGGAAGGCGCAGTCGTCGAGCTCCATCGCCGTGCCCTCGGCGGCCTTCAGCGCCGGGGTGATCTCCAGGAGGCGCAGCTTGACCGGCACGTCCGCGCCGAGCAGCTGGCCGGAGGCGATGCGGAAGAGCAGGGCGTAACCGATCTGGCCGGCCGCGCCGGTGACGGTGACGTTCACGGGAGTGCGGGTCATGGCGTTCTCCGTATGACAGCTGGCGGTGGGGCGTCCTTGCCCCGGGGTGCGGACCTACAGATGATCGATCTCTTGGCGTCAAGAGAGATCCAGCGATCAGGCTATCGCGCATCCAGGATCCCGGACGTCCGGGTCCGTGTGGCCCACCCCACAAGCCCCACGAAGTGGCGGCCGCCGGTCGGGAGAGGAGTGACGACGGCCGCCGGGTGGGGGTACCGGTGCCGGGGCCGGGAGGTGGGTGCCACCCTCCCGGCCGGGGCCGGATTCCCGTGGGGGTTGGGGTTCGCCTGCCCCGGAGTCGGCGGGTCATTCCTGTTGTTCGCGGTTGCCTCCGGGGCGCCTACCGGGAGGGTGGGTTCGGTTCGTTGGCGACTGCGGGTCCGTCGTGGCTGGTCGCGCAGTTCCCCGCGGGGTGCCTCCGGCGGTTGGGCGGCTGCGGGTTGTGTATGGCTGGTCGCGCAGTTCCCCGCGCCCCTAAAAGCAAAAGCCTGCGGCTGCCCGCGGCCCGAAGATCCCGGCGCCCCGAGGACCCGGGCCCGGGGAAGCCCGCACCCCCAACGACCCGCGCTTGCTCTCCGGCGGGAGGGGTCGTGGGCCGGTGCGTCGTATGCCCGTCGCGTAGGTTCTGTCTCGGAGAACCCGCACCCTGTACCAGGCCAGAGCCGTATGCCCGCCCTGCGACGGGCTGACGCACCGGCCCACGGCCCCGCACCCCCAACGAACCCAGGGGCGCGGGGAACTGCGCGACCAGCCACAACTCACCCGCACCCGCCCAACCGCCGGAGGCACCCCGCTCAACCGGCGGAACCCGTGCACCCTTCCTCGCCCGACCCCACCGTCGCGCAAGCCTTCGCGTCGCCCGCGTCCTTCACGGCCACCATCGGCGTGTACGTGTCGGTGTCCACCTTCACCGTGCCGGTCTGCTCCGCCGCGCCCGCCGTGCTGATCTGGACCTCGTCGCCGACCGCGGCCTGCGTGATGCGGGCCCAGGCGGCGCCGCAGGTCTCGCTGTAGCGGATCTCGACGAGGGCCGTGCCGACCGTGACGCTGTCGGCGGTCGTCGCCAACTCGCCGCCGCAGCCCATGTTCTCCGGGTCCTGGCCCGTGCAGTCCTTGCCGCTGCACTGGACACCGGCCGGCAGGTTCTTGCTGACGGACGGGGTCGGGGTCGGCTTCGCCTCGTCCCCGCTCCCGCCGTCTCCGCCGGAGTCGGTGAAGTAGAGGACGGCCGCGATCATCACGAGCGCGCCGACGACACCCGCGAGGAACATCGTGACCCGCCGCTTCCGCCGCGGAGCGTCCGGCGAACCACCGGAGCGCGGCGGCCGGGCGTCCTCGGGCGGCCCTCCGGACGGACCGGACGGCCTGCTCGGCTCGGAGTACCCGGACTGCGAAGACTGCCCGTACTGGCCATGCCTGCCACCCCTTCCCGCCGAACCAGCGAGATCCGACGGAGGTGCCACACCCCAGCTACCCGTACGGGGAGACGAGCCCCCCCCAGGAGTGGCCGTACCGGACCTACCCGACGAACCCGAGGAACCCGACGACTCCGGCTGCGGAATCCGCCCCAGGAACGACGTCGACGCATCCCCACCCGACGAGGGGCTCCGCGGCGGTGCCGAGGCCCCGGCACCCGCCGGCTTGGGCGGGGCCGCGGCGGCGGACTTGCTCGCCGTCTTACCGCGGGTGCCGCCCTTGGCCTTGGGGGTCGCGGACCCCAGCTCCCCCAGCGCAGCGCGCGCCTGGGAGATCCGTATGGCCTCCATGGTCATGTCGTGGCGCATCTCCGAGCGGCTCCATGCCCGCTCGGCCAGCTCCCACATCGTGGTCAGGTGGACCGGATTCGTCTGGGTCACCTCGGCCAGCGCCACAATCGCGCCCTTGGGCGCGAGCAGCCGGCCGTTGAGATACCGCTCCCAGGACGTCTTGCTGTAACCGGTGCGGTCGGCCACGGCAGCGACGCTCAGCCCACTGCGGTCGACAAGTCGACGCAGCTGGCTGGCGAACTCCCTGACCTGCGGATCGAGTTCATCCGGCAAGGCCCTCCAACGAGGCATTGCTCCCCCTCTTCCCCCCGTGTGCGTGCTTTCCTCGTGCGTGACGCCCTCTGCCGAGTCCCCGTACCGGCTACCCACAGGGATGCGTGGAGCCAGGATCTCAGTTCCCCGGGCGCGGGCGCACAGGAGCATTTTGAGCCGTGGGCATGCACCGTTGCACGCCCGCTGGTATGGGGTCCAGTGTCCCATCGAGATTCCGTACGACCTGCCGGACCCCCTGGTCAGTGCACCGGAAGTCCCGGACCGTCCTGATTGCCCACGTTATCTCTGACGTTGGACGTGATCAGATCAAATCCCCGAACTTGTCAATACATCGACACAACCGGAACACATACACGACATCGTCTGTCACTAGTGTCACCCGAAGCATCAGTTGAATCGCATACCTACTGACGGGTGAAGTACAGATCGTTACGGGACGCGTGGCACGACCGACACGAGGTACCGGAACCGTCACCTCCGTGCCACAGGGAACTGACAGGTATTGAAGGCCTGTTGGCACGTCCATGACTCTTGAGCACAGGCGGCGCCCGTCCTCGCTCGGGGGAGTGGACGGGCGCCGCCGTAACCCACCGGGCCCGGAACCGATACAGACGGTCACCCTCGGCGCGGGCTCAACGGACCGTGAAGTGCAGGATGTCTTCCAGGAACGGGATCTCCAGCTTCGGTTTGGGCTGGATCATCAGCGCGAGCAGCACGATGGTCACGCCCAGGACGCCGTACGTGACGAGGTCCGTGAAGCGGGAGCGGACGGCGAGCATGCCCACGCCGGGCAGCGCCCAGCGCAGTACGCCGGCCGCGAGCAGTGCCACTCCGATCAGCAACGTGCCGTAACGGAAGACGTCGAACGCGGTGAGCAGCAGCCCGAGCCCGACGGTCCCCGCGACGGTGAGCATCGGCCACTGCCGCGCGGGCGCGGGCGCGTCGACGGGCGCGGCCCGTCCCCCGCCCTCGGGCCGGGCGGTGTCCCGTGTGACCCGCGGAAACCGCCGGGTGGTCCGCTGCGGCTGCCCGTCCGGGCCTACGGTGCTGACGGCGTCCCGGGTCACGATCTCGCCCTCCCTCGGCACAGCGCCGGGTGCCTCGGCGGAACCCGGCGCACCGGGCTGCGAGGGTTCGGCGTCCGGTTCCGCAGCCTGCGAGGGCTCGACATCCGGCTCTTCGCCCTGCGGCCGGTCGGCAGACGCCTTCGCAGCCTCTACGGACCCGGAACCCGCCTCGCCGTCACCTGCCCGCGTCGCCTCCGGCGACCCGGTCGCGGCCCGGTTCTCGGTCGTGTCCTCAGCCGACACTGCGTTCCGCCGCCTCGACCACGTTGACGAGGAGCTGGGCCCGGGTCATGGGGCCGACTCCGCCGGGGTTCGGGGAGATCCAGGCGGCGACCTCGGCGACTCCCGGGTGGACGTCGCCGACGATCTTGCCCTCGGCGCTGCGGGAGACCCCGACGTCGAGAACCGCGACGCCCGGCTTGACGTCCTCGGGCCGGACCAGGTGGGCGGAACCGGCCGCGGCGATGATGATGTCCGCCCGCTTCAGGTGGGAGGACAGATCGCGCGTACCGGTGTGGCACTGCGTCACCGTCGCGTTCTCGCTGCGCCGGGTGAGCAGCAGCGGCATCGGGCGGCCGATCGTCACGCCCCGGCCGACCACCACGACCTCGGCGCCCTTGATCTCCACGCCGTGCCGGCGCAGGAGGGTGAGGATGCCGTTCGGCGTGCAGGGCAGGGGCGCCGGCTCGTTCAGTACGAGACGGCCGAGGTTCATCGGGTGCAGACCGTCCGCGTCCTTGTCCGGGTCCATCAGCTCCAGGACACGGTTCTCGTCGATGCCTCTGGGAAGCGGCAGTTGGACGATGTAACCCGTGCAGGCCGGGTCCTCGTTGAGTTCGCGGACGACCGCCTCGATCTCCTCCTGCGTGGCGGTCGCGGGCAGCTCCCGCTGGATGGAGGCGATACCGACCTGTGCGCAGTCGCGATGCTTCCCTGCGACGTACTTCTGGCTGCCGGGGTCGTCGCCCACCAGGACGGTTCCGAGGCCGGGCGTGACGCCCTTCTCCTTCAGGGCCGCCACGCGGACGGTCAGGTCGGACTTGATCGCGGCTGCGGTGGCCTTGCCATCGAGAATCTGGGCGGTCATGCACCCATCCTCGCGGATGACCGGGCCCCGGTTCCAATCAGGGCGCCCCAAGGCCCCCCCAAGGCATCCCCGGAGCCGCTCGGCGCCCTGTCCCCCCCGTATCCGTCCATGATCAGCAATGTTGCACTTGCACAACTCCTGCGGGATCTGGCTGGACAAATAAGCGGCCCGTTAAGGACGATGAGCGGCGCAGTGCCGCGGGCAGTACACGGGGGGACAGACCGCGATCAGCTCAAGCCTTTCCTCCGTACAAGCCACGCAGTCCCCGCACTCTTCAACGGAGGAATAACCGCCATGAGCTTTGGCGACCCGAACAACCCCTACGGACAGCAGCCCCCGCAGGGCGGACAGCAGCCGTACGGCTACCCCCAGCAGCCGCAGGGCCAGCCCGGTTACGGCTACCCGCAGCAGGCCCCGCAGGGGGTCCCGCCCCAGCAGGGCTACGGCTACCCCCAGCAGCCCGGCGGGCAGTACCCACAGCAGCAGATGTACGGCGGTACGCCCCCCTATGCCGCCTGGGGTTCGCGGGTGCTCGCGACACTGGTGGACTCGCTCATCCTCCTCGTCGCCTACCTCCCCTTGCTGATCACGGCATTCATGGGTGAAACAGCGGCGGTTATCGGCAGCCTCATCACCTTCGTTGCCATAATCGGCGCGGCGGTCTGGCTGGTGGTCCAGGAGGGCAAGACCGGCCAGACCATCGGCAAGAGGACCATGGGCATCCGACTGCTGCGGGAGAGCGACGGCCAGCCGCTCGGCGTCGGCATGGCGTTCGTCCGCCGCCTCGCCCACTTCCTCGACGGCGCCGCCTGCTACATCGGCTATCTGTGGCCGCTGTGGGACGACAAGAAGCAGACCTTCGCCGACAAGGTCTGCAGCACGGTGGTCGTCAAGGCCTGACGGGCGCGCTCACGCCAAGGGCCGTGTCCCACCCCGCAAGGGTGGGACACGGCCCTTGGCGCGTCGCGGCACACGGCTCGCCTTTGAGGAAGCGGCGTTACCTCCATCCAAGATCGGTGATGTTGCACTTGCACAACGCATACGGAATCCGGCTGGACAAATAAGCGGCCCGTTAAGGACGATGAACGGCACAGTGCCGCGGGCAGTACCGGGGGGACGAACCGCAACTGTTGAACCTTCCTCCGAAATGTGCCGCGTCGTCCCCGCACTCACGCCACAACGGAGGAAGTACGCCATGAGCTTCGGCGACCCGAACAACCCCTACGGTCCGCCGCAGGGACAGCAGCCCGGCTACCCGCCTCAGCAGCCCCCGGCTCAGCCTGGCTACGGCGCCCCGCAGGCCCCCCAGGGGCAGCCCGGTTACGGCTACCCGCAGGCGCCGCCGGTACAGCAGCAGTACGGCGGCTACCCCGGCGGTCCGATGCAGATGCCGGGCGGCGTGAAGTCCGCGCGCGTGATGCTGTTCGTCATCGCCGGTCTCCAGGTGATCGGCGCCATCCTGATGGCGATCTCCGCCGTGGCAGTCCAGGCAGCCAAGGACGACCCGTCGCTCGAGAACGAGGTCGAATTCCAGCAGCTCGCCGACTACTCGTCCGGCGTCCTGTGGTTCGCGACCGTCGCGGTCCTGGCCTGGGGTGTCTTCGCGATCTTCCTCGGCGCGAAGATGGGCAGTGGCGGCAACGGCATCCGGATCGCCGCCCTGGTGTTCGGCATCATCACCGCGGTCCTCGGCATCTACCCGTTCATCATCATCGGCCTGGCACACACCGTGCTCGCGATCCTCATCGCGGTCTTCGTGGGCAGGTCGGACGGCGCCGCCTGGTTCAACCGCCCGCGTTACTGAATACGCGGTCGCAACCGAACAGTTCGCGCCGTTCCATGCCAAGGGCCGTGTCCCACCCCGTAAGGGTGGGACACGGCCCTTGGCTCGTTACGCGTCGGCGATCAACTCGTCGGTACGTCGCTGCCCTTGAGTGCGGTGATGAAGGGAGCCCAGGCGTTCGCGGGGAACAGGAGGGCGGGGCCCTGGGTGTTCTTGGAGTCAGGGACGGGGACGACGCCGGGGAGGTCGTCGCGAACCTCGACTTGCCGACGAACATGATCAACCACCTGGGCGAGGGCACGCCCGTGACCGTCCGTCTGACCCGTACGGACGGTGGCCGTACGCGCCTGGAGGTCAGCGACCCGGAGGCGTATGCCTGGCTCATCCAACGTCGTCCGGGCCCGGACGACGAGACGGGCCGCGGACTCCTGCTGCTCGACGCGGTCGCGCTGTGCTGGGGCGTGGAGCAGGGAGGGTGGCTTCGCGATGTTGCTCGCTCAACGGACGTGTCCTCGTCGCGCCGCGGTGACATGTCCCCAGTAACACCCCTTAACCTGACCTCCGTTGGGCTAGGAGGAGGGGGACGACTCCATGTACAGCGTCATCGTGGTGCCGCCGCGCGGCACAGGATCAGACGACCAGATCAGGCTCTCGGCGGGCGAACGGCTCGCCTTCGGCCGGTCCGAGACCGGCAACGGGCTTGCGATCGCACACGAAGGGGTCTCCCGGATCGCCGGTGAGATCACCGCGCACCGTGCCTTCTGGATCCTGAGCAACCTCAGTCAGGGCCAGACGTACGTGGTGGAGAATCCGGAGGGCGCGGGCGAGCACATCAAGGTCGCGCCAGGCCGTCTGGACGCGCCCGTGTCGTTCGAGTTCTCGCGCGTGGTACTGCCCGCGGCGGGCGAGCTGCTCAGCTTCGACGTGTGGGCGCCGCGCCACACCTACCGCAGCGCAACCCGCCCCGGGCTCTCCGGCGCCACCACGGCCCAGGCGTTCTCCCTCGACCGCACCAAGCGGTACTTCGCGGTGCTGGCCGCCCTGTGCGAGCCCCGGCTGCGCGGCGCACCGCACGCCCCGCTGCCCACCGTCGACCAGCTCGTGGAGCGCCTGCGGCACACCTGGCCCGCGGCCAACCGCTCCTCCGTCTACTGGAACATCGACTACCTGGCGGTCAAGCTCCGCCTGAGACCCGCCCCGGAGACGGCGGAACCCGGCCCGCGCCTCTACGGCAAGAAGGAATCGCTGGTCTCGCTCGCGCTCCGTTTCGACCTCGTACGGGAGGATGATCTCGTCGTGCTCGCGGCGGTCCCGAGCGGGGTGGCGCGGTGAACGGACGCTCCTACGCCGTCCCCGTTCCGAAGGGCTACCGGGTGGGGCAGTGGGAGGTGCGCGAGCCCCTCGCGTCCGGCGCGTTCGGCAGCGTGTACGCGGCCCGGCGCACCGGTGACGGGGGCGAGGCCGAGGATGGGGCCGCCGCCGGGGAGACCGTCGCCGGCCAGGGAGCCGGTCCGCTGCCCCGGCACGCGGCGCTGAAGTTCCTGCCGACCGGCACCCGTACCCCGCGCCAACTCCACCACCTGCGCGAACTGGCCCACCGCGAACAGGAGTTGTTGAAGCGGCTGCGCTCACCACGGCTGATCCGGATGTACGAGGCGCTGACGGTCGACGACCCTCAGCACCCCGAACTCGACGGCGCCACCGTCCTCGTACTGGAACGGGCCGAGGGCTCTCTGGCCGCGCTGCTGGACCGGTCCGCGACCCCGGAATCCGGGCCCGCCCTTCTCGCCCAGGTCTGCGAAGGCCTGCACCAGCTGCACCACGCGGGCTGGGTACACGGCGATCTCAAGCCCGCCAACGTCCTGCTGATGAAGGACGGTTCCGCCCGGCTCGCCGACTTCAACCTGGCCGCGGAGATGGAGGGCACCCACGCGTACGCGCCCGCCTTCGCCACCCCCGACTACACCCCACCCGAACTTCTCTGGTCCGAGATCAGCGAACGCGGCCAGCAGATCCGCCCGACCGCCGACATCTGGGCCTTCGGCGTACTGGCTCACCTGGTCCTGACCGGCGCCTTCCCCCTGCCCGGCGGCACCACGGAAGCCCGCAGCGACGCGGCCGTGCGCTACGCGCGCGGCGCCGAGGAGCTACGTCTGTCCTCCGAACTCCCCCCGAACTGGCGGGAGATCATCACGGACTGCCTGGCCCCTACGCACGAGGAGCGCGCCGCCCGCTACGCCGACACCGCCTCGCTGCTGCGCCGGGTGGAACAGGCGGCGGGTACCGTCCGCTCGCCCCGCCTGCCCCGGCTCCGTCCCCGCAGGTGGCTCCGCCCGGCCCTGGCGACCGGCCTCGCGGCGGCTGTGCTGGCGTTGGCCGCGACGGTGACGTACGCGATGCGGGACGACGGGCCGACGTACGGCTATCACCGCTGCTCCTTCGGGTCCGTCTGCTTCTTCAGCGAGGAGTTCGGCATGGGCGAGATGTGCAGCTGGAAGGGCGACGACGCCGACTGGCTGTCGGGCGAGGAGACGTGCATGTGGACCCGTGACCGCCCGGTGAAGTCGATCTTCAACAATGGTGACGAGTCGACGGGACTCGGGGGCGTGGCCTACTACCGGGGCCGCGACTTCACACCCGTCGGCGTGGACATCACCCGCAAGAACTCACGCAACCGGACCGGCTGCACCGCCCAACGTACCCAAGGGAACCTGGCGGGCACCTACGCTCCGCTGTCCCACAAGTGGATCGAGCACTGCGGGGACGGGGCCTCGGACTGACACCGTCGCGCGCTGCGCACCAAGAGCTGAGCGGCTGCGTGGAGGGCCGATCGGGCCCGGCCCTTCCCCTTGTCTCCGGGAACCGCTAGGGATGAATCGGGACACATCCGTTCCATACGCATGACACATCAGGACGGGGGCACCGTGGGGGCTTTGGGGGTTGTGGCCATCTTCTGGGTCGTGGTCGGCGGCATCGCGGTACTCGTCTCCTATCCCGAGAGCCGCCGTCAACGCCGACTGCGCAAACACGGGCGCGTCATCAAGGCGGTCTGCCGGGAGCACCTCAACGCCGACAGGGAAGACGGCCCGATCCGTGTCCGCTGCGGCTACCGGCCGGACCCGGAGAAGGGAGAGGTCCGCGCCATCGTGCAGACACGCGAGCGTATTCCCCAGGTCGGCGAGGAACTCAGGGTTGTCTACGACCCCGAAGAGCCCCGCCGGGCGGAGAACCTGGACGTCCTGAGCAAGCTCTCGTACGGCCACGGTGACGTCATCGTGCTGGCGATAGTGTCCGGCTACTTCCTCGTCACCGCGGGCTGCGTCGCCGCCTACGAATGACTCACAGACGCGGCAACGCCCTCGCGGGCGCTGCGACGCGGTCGTGGCGCGCTGGGGTGTGGAACAGGCACCCCGCGCCTCCCGGCGTGGCCCCGGCCGCGCCGCCCCAGAACCCGGATAGCTACTGAGCCCGATCCAACTCCCCGTGTGTCGCCAGTGATTGGCGGTGATTGTGGTACGAGGGCGCATGGGGCCGCGATAGCCTCTCACGACCCGGGGTGGCAGCAGACCGGCCCATCACGGACGAACAGCACCAGCACACTGCGGATGAACAGCGCACGGGGGGGGACCCATGTCAGACCAGCGGCCCGAGTCGCCGTACTCTCCGGCGACCGGGAACGCCACGCTGGAGCAGGCCGGCGCGACCCCGCTGCAGCCTTCGGATCCGGGGCAGATCGGCCCGTACGTACCACTGGGGCGGCTCGGCAGCGGTGGGATGGGCCGGGTCTATCTGGCGCGGCCCGTCGACGACGGGCCGGGGCTCGCCGCGGTCAAGGTGATCAGGCCCGAGTACGCCGAGGACGCCGACTTCCGGCGGCGGTTCGAGCGTGAGGCGGCCGTGCACGCCCGGGTCGGGCCGCCGCACGCGCCGGAGTTGCTGGGTACCGGATTCCAGAACGAGCTGCTGTGGATGGCCACGCGGTATGTGCCCGGCCTCAGCCTCTCGGACGCCGTCAAGGAATGCGGCGTACTGGAACCGGCCGGCGCCTGGCGCCTCGTGGCGGAACTCGGCCGGGCCCTGTCGGCACTGTCCGCCGAAGGGGTCGTACACCGGGACCTCAAGCCGTCCAACGTGATCCTGTCCGAACAGGGCGCGCACGTCATCGACTTCGGCATCTCGCAGGCCGTGGACGCCAGCGCGATCACCGGCACCGGCAACAGGGTCGGCACCCCCTCCTTCATGTCGCCCGAGTACCTCAGGGAGGGCCGCTGCGACACCGCCTCGGACGTGTTCTCGCTCGCGGGCACACTCGTGTACGCCACCACCGGGCACGCCCCGTTCGGTGACGGCACCGGTGTGGACGTACTGCACCGCGTGGCGTACGAGGAGCCCGACGCGGAGGTCATGCGTGAACTCGAGGCCATGGACGCCTCGTTGGCCGACCTGCTCGACACCTGCCTGACCAAGGATCCCGCCGGACGGCCGAGCCCGCAGGAGCTGATCGAAGCGGCCGAGGCGTACGGCGACAGCAGCTCCGTGGCGCCCCCTTGGCAGGCGCCACTCGACTCACGGCTCCTCGAACGCCGCCAGGCCTGCGAGGTGCTGCGGCACGCCTCCGTCCAGCAGACCGGTCATTTACGCACGCCCACGCAGCGGGTGGCCGCCCCTGCTCCGGGGCCGGGTTTCGGGCCGGCTACACCCACACCGCCGGGGGCGTACGGGCCGGGGCCGCAGACACCGCCTGGTGCGTACGGGCCGGGATCGCAGACGCCACCGGGTGCATACGGTGCGCCGACACCGCCGGGGCAGTTCGGTCCGCCCTCGGTCGGCGTACCGCACCCCGGACCCACGCCCGGTCATCCTCCGGCTGCCGGGCGCGGTCGCAAGAAGGTGTACTTCGCCGTCGTCGCGGGGCTCGCGGTGTGTGCCGTCCTCGTGAGCACCTTCCTGCTCACCCGGCCGAACACCGAGGACACGGCGGCCTCTTCGAGGCCGACGGCCTCCGAGACCGGCACTCCCGATGACAAGGCGAGGGCGCCGCTGCCCAGTTCCTCCGCTTCTCCGTCTCCCGGCAAGGAGAAGGATGACGGGAGTGGTGAGGAGAAGGAGAAGCGCAAGGAGGACGATTCCTCCGCAGGCGACGCCGAAGCCGGAGGCGGCACGGGCGGTGCTGAGGACACCACGCCCACGGTGACGCCGACGGCCACGCCCGGCGGAAGCGGTGGGAGCGGCGGCGGGGACGGTGGTGGCACCAGCCCGCGCCCCTCTCCGACGAAGAGCACGGCCCAGCCGCCGCCCACACCGCCGTGGATCTCCCAGTGCACGCACTACTCCGGCACCCAGCTCACGCAGTTCGGCGACAAGAACCAGCGGGTGACGCAGGTGCAGTGCATGCTCACCAAACGCGGATACAGCGTCGGGAACGCGGGGGTGGACGGCCAGTTCGGCCAGGACACCTTGACCGCGGTCAAGCAGTTCCAGGGCGACAAGGGGCTGGACGTCGACGGCGACGTGGGGCCCAACACCTGGGCGGCGCTGCGCAGTAGGACGTAGAAGACGTAACGGCAGATGACGACGGCCCGCCGGTGGTGACCGGCGGGCCGTTCGCGCTTCCAGTCGGTATCAGCGTCGGTGTCAGTGGAAGAAGTGCCGCGTCCCCGTGAAGTACATCGTGATGCCCGCCTTCTGTGCGGCCTCCACGACCTGCTCGTCACGGATCGAACCGCCGGGCTGGACGATCGCCTTGACGCCGGCGGCGCCCAGGACATCGATGTTGTCGGGGAACGGGAAGAACGCGTCCGACGCGACGAACGAACCACGGGCCCGCTCGGCCCCGGCGCGCTCAACGGCCAGCTTGCAGGAGTCGACCCGGTTCACCTGCCCCATGCCGACACCCACCGAAGCCCCGTCCTTCGCGAGCAGGATGGCGTTGGACTTCACGGCCCGGCAGGCCCGCCAGGCGAAGGCCAGGTCCGCCAGCTCGTCGGCGGGCAGGGCCTCGCCGGTGGCCAGGGTCCAGTTCGCCGGGTCGTCGCCCTCGGCCTGGAGTACGTCCTTGACCTGGGCGAGACCGCCACCGTCGATCGGCTTGAACTCGGCCGGGGGCTGCGGGACTTCGGGGCAGCGAAGGACGCGGATGTTCTTCTTGCGGGCGAGGATCTCGACCGCGCCGTCCTCGTAGTCCGGGGCGACGATGACCTCGGTGAAGATCTCGGCGACCTGCTCGGCCATCGCCACGGACACCGGACGGTTGACGGCGATGACACCGCCGTACGCGGAGGCCGGGTCACAGGCGTGCGCCTTGCGGTGCGCCTCGGCGACGTCCGCGCCGATCGCGATGCCGCACGGGTTGGCGTGCTTGATGATCGCGACGCAGGGCTCGGTGTGGTCGTACGCGGCCCGGCGCGCGGCGTCGGTGTCGGTGAAGTTGTTGTACGACATCTCCTTGCCGTGCAACTGCTCAGCCTCGGCGAGACCGCCGCAGCCGCCCGTGTAGAGGGCGGCGGGCTGGTGGGGGTTCTCGCCGTAGCGCAGCACGTTCTTGCGCTCGTACGTGACGCCGATGAAGCCCGGGAACTCCCCGCCGTCACCCGCGTAGTCACCTGCGAACCAGCCCGCGACCGCCACGTCGTACTCGGCGGTGTGCCGGAACGCCTCCGCCGCGAGCCGCTTGCGCGCGGTGAGGTCGAAGCCGCCGTCCGCGACCGCCTTGAGGACGTCGCCGTAGCGGTCGGGGCTGACGACGACCGCGACGGAGGGGTGGTTCTTGGCGGCGGCGCGGACCATGGAGGGCCCGCCTATGTCGATCTGCTCGACGCACTCGTCGGGCGAGGCGCCCGAGGCGACGGTCTCGGTGAACGGGTAGAGGTTCACGACGACGAGATCGAAGGGCTCCACACCCAGCTCGGCCAGCTGGTTGCGATGGTCCTCGAGCCGCAGATCGGCGAGGATCCCGGCGTGCACGCGCGGGTGCAGCGTCTTGACCCGGCCGTCCAGGCACTCGGGGAACCCGGTGAGTTCCTCGACCTTGGTGACCGGGACGCCGGCGGCGGCGATCCTGCCTGCGGTGGAGCCGGTGGAGACGAGTGCGACCCCGGCCTCGTGCAGCCCGCGGGCGAGGTCTTCGAGTCCGGTCTTGTCGTAGACGCTGATGAGCGCACGCTTGATCGGGCGCTGTGTGCCTTCCGTGGTCACTTCGGCGGTCACGGGATAACTACCTTTCGTCCCTCAATGCGATAGCCGTGACGGGCGAGCCGCCCCACGACATCGACGAGCAGCCTTCGCTCGACTTCCTTGATGCGCTCATGGAGAGCGGCACCCTCGTCCTCGTAGTCCTCGTCCCGGACCTCGACCACGCCCTGAGCGATGATCGGGCCGGTGTCGACGCCGTCGTCGACGAAGTGGACGGTGCAGCCGGTGACCTTCACGCCGTACGCGAGGGCGTCGCGGACGCCGTGCGCTCCCGGGAAGCTGGGCAGCAGCGCGGGGTGGGTGTTCACGAACCGGCCGCCGAAGCGGGCCAGGAACTCCTTGCCCACGATCTTCATGAACCCGGCCGAGACGACCAGATCCGGCTCGTACGCCGCCGTGGCCTCGGTCAGCGCGCTGTCCCACTCGTCCCTGGTCGCGTAGTCCTTCACGCGGCACACGAAGGTGGGCAGGCCCGCGCGCTCGGCACGGGCGAGGCCCTCGATGCCGTCGCGGTCGGCGCCGACCGCGACGATCTCTGCCCCGTAGACGGCCCTGCCCTGCGTCGCGATCGCGTTGAGGAGAGCCTGCAGGTTCGTACCTGATCCGGAGACCAGCACGACGAGGCGCTTGGCCACGGGATTGGCGGCCACGGCGAGGCCCTTTCTCGGGAGAGCGTTTGTAGGGTCGTACGAATGCTTCACGCCCCCTGATACGGGGAAGTCTACGAAGCGGCCGACCGTCAGCAACGATACCGGCACAGCGATCGGCCCTCTTGGGACGGGGGCGTGGCCGGAAGGTAGCGTCTGGGGAGGATCCGCCGGGGAACACGGTCCACGTGGGGGGAACGCCTCTGCCGCATGGGACGTTGACCAGGGGCGGGGACGAAACTCGGACACTACGCCCGCCACCCGCTCCGATTCACTTGCTCCACCGCACGCTCGACCAGCCCGACCCGCCAGCTTGATCCATCAACCTGACTCGCCGACTGAATCGCAGACTCGATTCGCCAAGGGGAAGACGCACACCTGATGCCGGACCGCAGCCTCCGACTCCTCCCACTCCTCCCCTCCTTCGCGTCCGGCCCCTCGGGGGTCGCGGAGGGAGGGGGGCGGGGTGCGTTCGTCCCGTCCTTCCTGTCCATCCCGCTGTCCTTCCCGTCGTTCGCGTCCGACCGGCCGTCCGGGGTCGTGCCTGTACAGGCAGGCGGGCGCGAAGGGCTGCTGCTGCGGGAGCGGCACTCGTCCTCGTCGGCCACTCCGCCGCGTGAGGGCGAGGGGTCAGAGGGCGATTCGGCGCGGCCCTCCGGCGCCTCGGGTGCCTCCGGTGGCGGGAACCCGGCCGAGGGCTCGTCGCCGCAGGGTGGGCAGGGAGCCCCTCCGCCCGCGGACGACAACCCCTTCGCGCCTCCGCCGGAGGACGCGCCCGACCGGCCGTGGCAGCCACGCCGGCCCGTGGACGGGCAGGGGCAGGGGTCGGACGAGGGTCAGGGTGGCAACGGCGGGCGTTCACCGTGGGGCAGCCAGTGGAGCGACCGACAGCCGGGGCCCGCGCAGGGCGGCGGTTTCGGTGACCGGCCCGGTTCCTCGGGTGGGCCCGGCGGACAGGGCGGCCCGGAAGGATCCGGCGGCCCCGACGCCGGTCCGCGCTGGGACCCGACGGACCCGTCCCAGCGCCGCGCGCGGTACGCCCTGCTCTCGGGCATGTGGGCCTTCTTCTTCTCCCTGTTCAGCTGGCCGTACGTCGCGCTGCTGCTCGGCGCGCTGGCCCTGTACTGGGGCATCAGCGCCCTACGCGCCAAGCCCCGCACCCCTGACCCGGACACCCCGCCGCCCCCGCCCGGCTCCGGCGCCCGCCCCCAGACCACGGCGGCGATAAGCGGCCTGGTCACGGCGTCCCTGGCCCTCGCGATGGTCGCGGCCGGCTTCACGGCCCAGCTCGTGTACCGCGACTACTACACGTGTGTGAACGACTCCCTCACCAACACGGCGAGGGAATCCTGCGACAAGCTCCTGCCGGAGGAGTTGCGGGGGTTGTTGGGTTCGCAGAGCTGACGGTTGCCTCCGGCGGTTGGGCGGGTGGGTTCGTTTTCGGGTGCGGGTGTGTGGGTGGCTGGTCGCGCCGTTCCCCGCGCCCCTGGGGTGGGTGGGGGTGCGGGGTCGTGGGCCGGTGCGTCAGCCCGTCGCAGGG